>JAQGMD010000115.1 GCA_028292565.1 Burkholderia sp.
CATATTCTTTCTCAAAATCCAGTGTTTTGCGTTGTGAACTCATCGCCATCAACGCGCGCGACTGACCACCCTCTTCAGACTTCACCCACACCCACAAGCGCCGCTCGCGGATATAGAACATCGAAAAAATCCCGAGCACCAGCAACAGGCAACCGAAGTAGACCACGTTCTTGCCCGGCGAGCGGGTTACCTGGAACACCGATGCTTTGACTTCATTGAATTCTTTCAACTGAAGATAGACCGGGGCGCCATAGAAGAAAGCATCCGAATAGGCGTTGGTTGCAAGCTGCAGGAAGCGCGCATGCTTCTCAGTGCCCTCGACCGCCTTCAGTCCTTCTTTTTCCCGCGCAGCTTGCCACAACTCCCACAAGCTCCCATTCAGGATTTTCATGAAGATATCAGCGGCTTTTTCCTGGTCGGGAGCCGGCACCTGCTCGATGAATCTGGACACTGCCAGATAGCCCGACTCCTTCTCGTCGCCGGCAAAGATCATCAAGCCTTTGAGCGCGGATTGCTGCAACTGACTGCGCAGCTTTTCCGCATCGTTGCGCGCGTCCGGCATTGTCCGCATTGCATAACGCCGGGCCGCTTGCGCTCGCAAGTCGGGATTCGTGAGCGCAGCACGCAGGCGCATCCACTCTTCCACCGAATCGTTGTCATCGGCGGGGATGCGCAGGTAACGAAACTCTTCGCTAGGCGAATTTCGCATGCCGGTGAGGAAAACATATGCGTCATCAACCAGCACCGGCACCATGTAATTATGGTACTCACGCGCCTGTCCGGTCTTGTCGCGCAATTTGTACTGTACGCTGGGGCCGACGTTTCTCAGGTCCTTGTTCTTCGGATTTTTGGCGGCGGACCCCAGGCGCTTGTCCAGGCCGGCGGCGAACTTTTCGTTAAAACTTTGATTACTATTCACGGCGCGCAAATCCTGCCCGCGCTGCGCCATATTCTCGACATTGAACGGCCGAAAGCCCGACCACTCCACCGTAAATTCAGCGTCTTTGTCGGCACCCAAGGGCGTTGAGCTGCCGACTTCGCCTTCCATATCGAACGCGGAGCGTTGCGCCCCGATCATCGGATAACCGGCCAGTTTCAGCTTGCTGCCGCCGTCGTCAAAGCTGGATTGATAAACCGCAATCCCCTTATAGATCAAAGGCTCGTTGACCTTGATGGTCGCCGGGAATGTCTTGCCGGTTTCGTGGTCACGGACCACGACTTCGCTCGCAAACAATTTCGGCATACCAGTCGAGTAGTGCTCGACGATAAATTTCTTCAACTCAATCGTAAAAGGCAGGTCCTGAATCAGCACGCCCCTCTGTTGAGAAATGATCGCCGTGTTGCTGCTGGCACCCTCCGGAATCAGCGTGTTGCCGCGAAAGGTCGGATTGCCCAGGCCCAGCCGATGCTGTTCGGGGATTTGTGCGATGACCCCATTGCCGGCAAACGGCGTCTTACCGTAAATCCACTGCTGGATGCGGATCGGCAGGTCGGAGTCGAGCAAGCCGCCGACGCAGATGATCACGATCGCACTATGGGCAAAAATATAGCCCCATTTGTTTGCCGCGCCTTGCTTCGCCGCGATCAGTGTCGCGTTCTCTTTTTCGACGATCTTGACCTTATAGCCGTTGCCAGCGATGTGATTCACGAGATGCTGCGTGAGCGCGGCGCGCGGCGCCGCGGAATTCCATTCCGCCTTGTGGTGGAAATTGCGCAGCGACTGTTCGCGTACATTTTCACGCCAGCTGCGCATGTCCTTCAGCATCTTCGGCGCGTTACGCGTGATGCAAAGCGACGTCGATAAAACCAGGAAGCCCATAATCAGCAGGAACCACCATGCCGAATAGACCGTATATAAACCGAGTTTTCCGAAAACCTCGAACCAGAACGGACCGAACTGGTTCACGTAGTTCGGCATCGGCTCGTTTTGCTTCAAGACCGTGCCGATTACCGACGCGATCGAAATCAGCGTCAACAGGCTGATCGCGAACCGCATCGACGACAGCAGTTCTACAGCGTCGGCGAGCCAACGGCGTTCGGTCTTGAGTTGCCACCCGGCGGTACTTGTACTTGTGTCCATCATCTCGTCAGAAAGCAAAAAGGGGGTGGCTCAAGCCACCCCCTCCATTATGTTATTTTGCTGCTATTTTGATTACTTCAAACCTGCGATGTAGTCGGCGACGGCCTGGATTTCATCATCGGCCATGCGCTTTGCAATCGTGGTCATCTGGGGGCTGTTCTTGCGAGCACCTGAGCGGAATGCAACCAACTGTGCCGCAGTGTAATCCTGATGCTGACCGCCAAGGCGAGCAAACTGGGCGGGAATCCCAGCACCGTTCGCTGCATGGCAAGCTGCGCAGGCAGGCACATTTTTTTCTGCGATACCACCGCGGAAGATCTTCTTGCCAAGTTCAACCGTGTCCTTGTTCTTCGCTGCGCCCGGCTTGATTGCCTGCTTATCGAGATAGGCGGAGATATTTTTCATATCTTCATCGGTCATTGCCTTGGCGATCGGGCTCATCACCGGATTATTACGCTGCGGGGTCTTGAAATCCAGGAGCTGCTTGTAAATATAAGCTTCATGCTGGGCGGCCAATTTCGGATTTTGCACGATAGAAGAATTGCCGGCCGCGCCATGGCACGATACGCACGCAATGATATTGCGGGAGGCGTCGCCATTCGTATAAAGCGTTTCTCCTTTGGCCAGATCCGCCTTCGGCGCTTTTTTCTCTTCTGCGGCATATGCGATGGAAGAAACAGCCAGCATCGCAACAAACACGGACTTCACAAACGGTAAAAACGCACGATTCATTCAAACACCCTGGGACTTGATATTAAAATTCTGGCCTGTCGGCGGCGGACTGTACGTGACTTCTGCGGCGCAACAACACATAACCGCTTATTGTACAATAGCTTTCGAGCATTTTCGCTCTCACCTCTGCATTTTCTGCTCCCCCAATATCCCTATGTCCCTACTTTGGCAGGCCCGTTTTTTTACTACGGTAAACCATCTCCGTGACTTGCCAAAAACGCAAGTCCCCGAAATCGCTTTTGCCGGGCGCTCGAACGCCGGCAAATCGACGGCAATCAACATCCTCTGTAACCAGAAAAAACTGGCGTTCGCTTCCAAGACGCCCGGGCGCACCCAGCACATCAATTATTTTTCGATCGGCGGAGCGCACGTCGGGCAGCACAGGAAAGACGAAACACGGGTCGATGAAATTCGCGCCCTGCTGGTCGATCTTCCCGGCTATGGTTACGCTGAAGTGCCCGGCGCTGCGAAATTGTATTGGAACGAACTGCTGGGCAGTTATATTCAAACCCGCGAGCAGTTAGCCGCACTGATCCTGATCATGGATTCGCGCCGTCCTTTTACTGAACTCGATACGCAGATGCTGGAGTGGTTTGCACCGACCGGAAAACCGATTCATTGCCTGCTCACCAAAGCCGACAAACTCAACCGGAACGACTCCACTAACGCGCTGCGCCTTGCGCGGTCCGTGCTCAGCAGCTATGTTGATGAACAAGGCCAGCCGCTGCCATTCACAGTCCAACTCTTTTCAGCATTGAAACGCACGGGACTCGAAGAGGCGGATGACCGCATTCTGAACTTGCTGGGACTGGATGAGAATCCCGACGTCGCCGACGAGCATGCGGACGACAGCCGCGAATAACCGTGCGACCTACACTGCGACGGACGCATCGAAAGGACAAAAAAAACCCTGGAGAAAGGGGAGGATCTCCAGGGCAGTAACGCCTTATCGCTAATGCCACGATACGGCCCCGCTCAGGGAGGAGAAGCGGGAGGTGAGTGATCACCTATTGCTGAGATAGAGGTGCACCTCAAAAGTTTCAGGTTTCTACACAAAATTTATTTATAGCGATTATTTTTCCGAATTGATATGCCACATACCTTACCGTCAGCGAAATTTCCTGCCGTCAGAATGCGTCGCATGCGCAAGGACGCGTTTTCCAGAGCCATGATGCGTGAGCACGTAATCACGACATCCGATTTGATCTATCCGGTATTCGTGTTGGATGGAAAGAACCAGCGCGAAAAAATTTCGTCGATGCCTGATGTCGAGCGGCTCTCGGTGGACCTGTTGCTGACAGTGGCTGAGGAGTGTGTCGAGCTCGGCATACCAGTGATGGCGCTCTTTCCGGTCATCAATCCGGCGCTGAAAACACCTGATGGTATCGAAGCGGGCAATCCTGACGGCTTGGTGCCTCGTGCGGTGCGCGAGCTCAAGAAGCGATTTCCGGAGCTGGGCATCCTCACCGACGTCGCGCTGGATCCATATACCAGCCACGGTCAAGACGGCGTGCTGAACTCCGATGGCTACGTGCTTAACGACGAAACCCTGGGTCTGCTCGTGAAACAGGCGTTAGTGCAAGCGCAGGCCGGTGTCGATATCGTCGCGCCTTCCGACATGATGGATGGACGCATAGGAGCCATTCGCACTGCCCTGGAAACGCACCACTTCATCTATACACGCATCATGGCGTATTCCGCGAAATATGCGTCGGCATTCTACGGTCCGTTCCGCGACGCGGTCGGTTCGTCCGCCAATCTGGGCAAGGGTAACAAAGCCACGTACCAGATGGACCCAGCCAACAGCGACGAGGCATTGCGCGAAGTGGCACTGGATCTCGACGAAGGCGCGGACATGGTGATGGTCAAGCCGGGCATGCCGTACCTGGATATCGTGCGACGCGTGAAAGATGAGTTCAAGGTCCCGACCTTCGCCTATCAGGTCAGCGGCGAATACGCGATGATCAAGGCGGCCGCGCAAAATGGCTGGCTCGACCACGACAAGGCCATGATGGAAGCGATGCTTGCGTTCAAACGCGCCGGCGCCGATGGCGTGCTCACCTACTTCGCCCGCGATATCGCGCGGCGCCTCAAGCAGCACGGAGCGTAAACCGAACTGCTGAACTGCGGGTCCGGAGTACTGACCACTCCGGCACTCGGCATCATTCCGCCATTTCATTTCCCATTGTTTCCGCTACCATGGCGGAAACAATGGGAAAAGCTGAGCCTCGCATGGATATCTTTGTCATCAATGGCAGCCAGGCCCTACTGGCGAAGGAAGCACCGTCCGAAATCCCGGCACAAGGCTTTGTTTGGCTGGACGCGACGCACGAGGAAGTCGCCGCCAATACCGGCACATGGCGCGACACGATCGAGCGCATCACTGGCGTTCATGTTTACGACCCGCACCTGACAGATGCGACCAACCTGTCCCATCCCTCTTACTTCGATTCGACCCACGATTATGCTATGGTCGTGTTTCGCAAGCTGGCGCTAAGTAGTGACGCGGATGACCTTGCGGATACCGCCGACACAGGGACGAAGCGCAAGATTCCTCCGGCACTGACCAGGCTAGCCACCAAGCCAGTGACCTTTCTATTGACGGAGCGCGCACTGGTAACGGTTCATGCGCCGAACAGCCGGACGATCGAAGCGACTCGCAACCGTTTGCTCGAGCAAAGACCGAAGCGCGACGGAAGCGCCTCAGGCCGCCTGCCATCGTCGCCGGAAGAGCTGATGCTGCGACTGCTGAATGCGATGGTGGACCAGTACCTTGAGTTACGTCAGCCGCTCACCACACAAATCGATCGCTGGCAGCGCGCGTTGCTCAATCCACGCCGCCCGTTTAACGACTGGCAGGCGCTACTGGATGCCCGCAACGAGTTACACAAGCTCGACCACCTGAGCGAAGGACAGCACGACGCGTTGCAGGAATTGCGCGACTACCTGGTGGACAATGAGGACGGCAGCACGCACAACCGCGCCAACGACTTGCTGCTGGTGCGGGTCAACGATGTAATGGAACACATCACACGGGTAGTGAATCACGCCCGCCGGCTTGAGTCTTCCATCGAATCCGCAGTGCAGATTCATTTCTCCGCCATGGCGCACCGTACAAGCGAAATCATGCGTACGCTCACCGTCATCACCGCGCTGTTCATGCCGCTGACGCTGATCACCGGGATCTTCGGCATGAACTTTGACTATCTTCCGCTATTGAAGGACCATAACGGTTTCTGGATCACGATGGGGGCAATGGCGCTGATCGTGGTCGGCATGTTGGCATTCTTCCGACGCAAACGATATCTCGACGACCAGTCATCCGATAGCGACGGATAGGCTGCACGCAGCTATACACGCATAAAAAAGCGCCCTTTGAACAAAGGGCGCTTCTTGTTTAAGCAAGGTCGTTTATTTGTTCGGCTGCGGTGTAATACGCAGATACGGACGCGGCGCCTTGTAACCTTTCGGGTATTTCTGCTTGATGACCGCCTCGTCCTGCACGGTAAGCGGGATGATCACATCGTCGCCGTCGCGCCAGTTGCCTGGTGTCGCAACGGTATACCCGTCGGTCAGTTGCAGCGCGTCGATTACGCGCAGCACTTCATCGAAATTGCGTCCGGTGCTCATCGGATAAGTGATGGTCAGGCGCACTTTCTTTTTTGGGTCGATCACAAACAGCGAGCGCACCGTTGCCGTTTCCGACTGATTCGGGTGAATCATGTCGTACAGGGTAGAGACTTTCTTGTCGACGTCGGCAATGATCGGGAAGCCTACTACCGTGTTTTGCGTTTCCTCAATGTCCTTGACCCATTGCGCATGCTTGTCTACCGGATCTACCGACAGCGCGATGGCTTTGACATTACGCTTTTCGAATTCAGGCTTCAGTTTCGCGGTCAGGCCGAGTTCGGTCGTGCAGACCGGAGTGAAGTCAGCCGGATGCGAGAACAGGACGACCCATTTGTCACCGGCCCACTCATGAAACTTGATCTTGCCGGCGGAGGAATCCTGTTCAAAATCGGGGGCGGTATCACCAAGATGCAGACTCATATCCTTCTCCCAAAAAGTTATCCAACGAATAATATAGCGGCTCCCTGCAGACTACTCAACGACAGAGAAGTTAGTTCCTTATGCAACTTCCAGTATATCAATTACAGGGATCACAGGTCAGGAGACATGGATCAAAGACTGGTAGCGAGCGTTAGCGAACGCAGGAACTTGTCCGCATCCTGATAACCTATCACGCGGCCGCCCTGGATTTCCCGGCCCTCTCTGTCGAAGAAGATGATTCCCGGCGGTCCGAAAAGCCTGAAGCGTTTCAGCAATGCCTTGTCGTCCGTATTGTTGGCCGTCACATCCGCCTGCAACAGCACCATGTTCGCCAACTGCGTCTGGATGCGTGCATCGGTAAAGGTCAGCTTTTCCATCTCCTTGCATGACACGCACCAGTCAGCGTAAAAATCGAGCATGACCGTTTTGCCTTTGGCTTGCGCAACTGCGGACTCAAGCTCGGCAAGGGATTTCACCCGTATGAACTCGACGTGCTTCTTGTCGCTGCCCAGATGTGCCAGCGGTGCCAGCGCGTCGCGTCCGCCGGTGGAAAATCCAACCAGTTGCACCAGGCCGAACGCAACCATGACCAGGCCAAATGCCTTGGACAACCAGTGCCCACGCATGCCCCACAGCAGATACGCACCATAACCCACACCCAATGCAGCCCATCCGAGCATATCTGCTCCGTGGGGAATCACGGGTGAAACGATCCATAGCGCCAACGCCAGCATCAGTACTCCGAAGAAGCGCTTGACCGCGTCCATCCAGGCGCCGGCGCGCGGCAGCAAGGACCCTGCGGACAGACCGACCAGCAGAAGCGGTATGCTCATGCCCACGGCCATCGCAAACAATGCGCTGCCGCCCACCAGCACGTCCCTTGTCTGGCTGATGTAGAGGAGTGCACCGGCCAGTGGAGCGGCGACGCAGGGTCCGATGATCAGTGCGGATATCGCGCCCATTACGAACACCCCGGCCAGCTTTCCTGCCGATTGCCTCTCCGACAGCTGGGTCAATTTCGTCTGGATCGATGCCGGCACCTGTAGCTGATACACGCCGAACATCGAGAGCGACAGGACTATCATCAGCAACGCGAATGCACCCAGGACCCATTGGTTCTGCAAGGCTGCGGACAGCCCCTCTCCGGCCAAGCCGGCTGCAACACCGAGCGCGGTGTAGACCAATGCCATGCCCAGCGAGTAAGCGAGGGCCAAGGCGAAGCCGCGCGCGCGCCGCACCTGCGTGCCTTCACCGACAATGATGAACGACAGGATCGGCACCATGGGCAATACACATGGCGTGAATGACAATCCGAGGCCCAGCAAAATAAACAAAGGAACGATCGCCAGCAGCTTCCCGCTTTTGAGCGACGCTTCAATAGCGCCCATATCGGAGTCGGCCGTGGCTGCGGCAACCGGCTGGCCCGCGACGGCCGGACTGCCCGACGAGGCGCCCGGTCGATCTATGGAGATTACGCCCTGGGCCGCGGTGATTGCGGCCAGCAGGCCACCACCGTTCGGCGACAATTTCGCCTGCGACTCCATCGGCGAGTAACACAGGCCCTTGTCCGCACAACCCTGGCTGGTTGCGATCAGTGTAAATGCGCCGCTCGCTGCGACCGGTAACTTGATGGAGACAGAGTTCCGGTAGGTCTCGACCTCTTTCTGGAACGTCTCGTCGAATTTGACCTTGCCCGGTGGGATGACCGGGTCGCCGAGCGTTGCTCCTTCAGCCTTGAAGGAAAACTGCTCGCGGTACATGTAGTAACCATCGGCGATTTTATAAGTGACCTCTACCGTCGCCGGGTCGGCCATTCGTGCAGAGAATTTGAACGCTTCCTCGGGGTCGAGGAAGTCGTCGGCAGCCTGCGCAAGCGGCGTAAAAAACGAGACGAGCAGAGCAAAAAAGACCACTGCCACGGCTCGCCACGTTGCAAACATCATCGAAATAACACTGACTTGCTTCATTCCCTCAAACCTTCACATCTTTTTTTGTTTCCTGGACAATCCAGTCCAGATAGTGCGGCAATCCCTGAACGACTGGCACGGCAATTACTTCAGGCACGTCATAGGGGTGCAGTGCCTTGATAGCTGCCTCCAGTTCAGCGTAGCGCGCCTGCGTAGTCTTGATCAACAGACTCAGCTCGCCCGCCTCTTCGATCATACCCTGCCAGCGATAAATCGATTGCACCTGCGGCAGCACGTTGACACAGGCCGCCAGTCTTTGCTCGACAAGCTTGCGCGCGATCGCCGTGGCCGTCGTTGCATCCGGCACATTGGTGAAGACGAGGATCGCTTGTTCCATGTCGGCACTCCATTCAGATGGCATTATTTCAACAATCTCCGCCGCGTCAAAACGGTCGCGAG
>JAQGMD010000118.1 GCA_028292565.1 Burkholderia sp.
GATTATAGCATTACTCCACGATGTTTACCGGGCGTGGTGCTTGGTGCGAGTCTGTCGAGCACCTTCGTAAGGTGCGTTTCACCCGATTTACCCCCCATGGCTGACCTCGTCGGCTCGCGGTGACCCATTATTGCCGATCAGCGATCTGCTTTCACGCGCAGGTGGAAGGAGTAAAAGCGCGAGGCTTCGCGATAAGCCTTCCGCGCTAATGGAGTTCTATCGAACTTCATCACTCAAAGCGGTATTCATCGCATCCGCAATCAGCGGCATGACTACCCACGAGTCAGCCAAATTTGAATTTGCTCAATTGCGCTCCGAACGCACCCTCATTACAATCGCATTCAATCGCAAATTGCAGTTAGGATATCCGCGTACCCCACACTAATTCTTCGGAGACAAAATAATGCAGCTTTTAAAAAAGATAGGCGTCTGCGCCGGATACGCCGCGCTGGTGGCAGCGAGTGCTACCGGAACAAACGCAATGGCGCAAGCCACGGCATTCCCGACCAAGCCCGTAAAAATCGTGGTGCCCTTCCCGCCAGGCGGCGGTAACGATGCGTTTGCCCGTCATGTGGGCCAGATGCTGACGGACAGCTGGAAGCAGCAGGTCATCATCGAGAACCGTCCGGGCGCCGGCGGCAACATCGGCACCTCGATGGCTGCCAAGTCGCCGGCCGATGGCTACACCCTGCTGCTCGGCCACACCGGCACCATGTCCATCAATCCGGGGCTGTACGCGAAACTGCCTTACGACCCGCAAAAGGATTTCGTTCCGGTCGCCGCTGTCGCCAGCACGCCCTTACTGCTGGTGGTTCACCCCAGCGTCAAGGTCAACTCGCTGAAAGACCTGATTGCACTGGCCAAGGCGAAGCCCACGGAACTCAACTACGCATCGAGTGGCAACGGCACCGGGGCCCATCTGGCCGGCGAACTGCTCAAGAGCATGGCCAAGATCGAAATCATGCACGTCCCGTACAAGGGCACCGGCCCCGCCACGGCGGATTTGCTAGGCGGCCAGGTACAGATGTCATTCGGCGTGATTCCGACCGTGCTGCCCCATGTGAAAGCGGGCGCGCTGAAGGCGATCGCGGTGACTGGACCCTCGCGTCTGCCGTCGCTGCCGAATGTCCCTACCATGGCGGAAGCGGGCCTGCCCGGTTATGAAAGTACGTTAACCTACGGCATCCTCGCCCCGGCAGGTACGCCTGAGCCGATCGTGAAGGAGATCAATGCGCAGATCACCAGGGCGGTGGCTACGCCGAAGCTGAAGGAATTGCTGGCTGCCGAAGGTGCGACTACCTTGTCGATCTCGCAGGCGCAGTATGCTGCGCTGATTAAGGCGGAAGCGGCGAAGTGGGACAAAGTGATTAAGGATGGGGGGATTAAGCCGGAGTAAGCTGGTCCACAAGTATGAAGGAAGCGGCTTGAGGTTCGGTCCGGCAAAAAAATAGGGCGGTTCACGACCCGCCCTACCTGTTTTGCGCCACTAATTAATTCTGAACACGCTAACCGACTGCTCCAGTTTCGCCGCCAGTTCCTGCATCGATTGGGCCGCCGTAGCAGCCGCTTTCGTTCAGAGGTGAAATACCCTGTGAATCTTGACGCGTAGCGAAGCCTTTGAACGGGAATCCACACATAGTCTTGGAGGCCAGCCGTAGTACAGTGATTGGCACTTGAAAATTACTGTGCTGGCGGCAATTGCCCGGGGCTCCGGGGCCAGAAGCCGACCTTTCGCGACGCCTGCAAGCGCGGCCAGTTCTGCATCCTGTCCGTTGAAAACCGGGCGACCTCAACGTGTCCTCCAGCGACTTTGGCCTTGCGCGCCATCGGCCGTCGCCATCTCGATCATAAGATAACGACGGCCATTCCAATCACACGCCAGGTGTATCGAACGGTAACCTGCGCAGCCGCTTGCCGCTCAATTTGGCAAGCGCATTGGCATATGCCGGCGCAAGAGGTGGAAACCCGGGTTCACCCATTCCGGTAGGAGGATCGTTGGACGGCACGATATGCACGGACACTTGCGGCATATCAGGCATACGCGCAACGGTATAGTCGCCGAAGTTCTGCTGCTGCACCACGCCATCCTTCAAGGTGATCGCCGCGCCGGGGAGTGTGGTGCCCACCGCCATGAGCACCGCGCCCTCGACCTGCGCCTCGACCGACAGCGGATTCACCGCCCGATTGCAGTGAACACCGGCCGTTACCTTGTGCAGTTTCGGCACGCCCTTTTCAAGCGAGGCCTCTACTACATACGCCACCACGCTGTCGAAGGATTCATGCAGCGCAATGCCCCATGCACGCCCTTTGGGCAATTGCTTCTTGCCATAGCCGGATTTGGCGACTGCAAGGTCTAACGCAGCCAGATGACGCGGATGCTTTGCGCCGATCAATTTCTTGCGATAAGCGACCGGATCGATGCCTGCGATCTGTGCTGCCTCATCGATCAGCGTTTCCATGACAAAGGCGGTATGGGTTGAACCGACCGAACGCCACCAAAGGACCGGCACATTGGCCTTCGCATGGTGCACGGATAGCTTCATCGGCAAATCGTACGGCGCCCCCATGCCCTCGATCATCGTGGCGTCGACCCCATTCTTTACCATGAAGGCTTCGAACGACGTTCCAGTGGTAATCGACTGCCCGACTATGGTGTGGCTCCATGCGAGTATGTTGCCCTTTTCGTCAAGGCCGATCTCCGCCCGGTGTACATGCGACGGCCGGTAGTAGCCGCCCCTGATGTCGTCTTCGCGACTCCAGATCAGCTTCACCGCTCCTTCCTTCCCTGCGGCACGGTAAGCCTTGGCTACGTTCACCGCCTCCACGATATAGTCGGACGTCGGCACCCCGCGGCGGCCAAAACCGCCACCCGCCATCATGGTATGCACCGTCACGCGCTCGGGCGCCAGGTTTGCAGTCTTCGCAATCGCTGCCTGGTCCACCGTCTGGAACTGTGTGCCGGCCCACACCGTGCAGGAATCGGCCTTGAGATCAACCACGCAATTGAGCGGCTCCATCGGCGCATGCGCGAGATATGGAAACTCGTACTCGGCGGTTATCTTCCGCGGCGCCGTCGCGAGTTTCGACACATCGGCGTCGCGCGCGACCAGGCCGGGCTTCTTCGCCAGTTCTTTGTACTCCGCGATCTGTTGTTCACTGCTGACCTTGCCGAGGCCGCTGCTATCCCATTCGATCGCCAGTGCCTCGCGGCCCTGCTTCGCCGGCCAGTAGCCATCGGCGATCACTGCGACACCGATGCCGCCACCGTCGACCGGCACTTGCAGTACATCGATCACGCCCTTGATGGCTCTGGTCTTGCCGGCATCGACCTTGACCGCCTTCGCGCCAAATACCGGAGGATGCGCAACGACCGCGACCTTCATTCCCGGAACGCTATGGTCGATGCCGAACTGCTGCTTGCCGGAAGACTTCGCGCGCGCATCGAGCCGCGGCGTCGGTTTGCCGATGATGCGGAAATCTTTGGCGTCTTTCAACGCCACCTTCTCCGGCACCGGCTGCTTCATCGCGGCATCCGCCAATGCGCCATAGGTCACCTTCTGTCCCGCGGGACCGAGAACCATACCCTTCGCAGTCGTGCACTGCTCCGGGCGCACGTTCCATTGATCCGCAGCAGCCGCCACCAGCATGGCGCGGGCCCTGGCCCCGATCTCGCGGTACTGCATGTAGGAATTTTTGATCGCGGTCGATCCGCCCGTCATCTGCATGCCGAACAGCGGGTCCTTGTACAGATCGCCTGCGGGCGCCAGCACCGCGCGCACTTGCGACCAGTCAGCATCGAGCTCTTCGGCGATCAGCATCGGCATTCCGGTATGCACGCCCTGTCCGAACTCCAGCCGATTGACCGCAATGGTGACGGTGTTGTCCGGCGCGATACGCAGGAACGCATTCGGCGGATACACTTTTTTCTCGGCCTGGGCCAGCGCGAAGCGGCCAGCTCCCGGCACGAAGAAACCGAGCACCAGCCCGCCGCCGGCGGCACCGGCGGTTTTCAAAAACGTACGGCGAGTGAAGCCTTCCTGCGCCCCTGTTGGAGCATTCATCCATTCGATACGCATGGCAATTCCTTCAGGCGATTGTTTTGGCGGCCGTCTTGATGGCGGCGTGTATGCGTTGGTAAGTTCCGCAACGACAGATGTTGCCGCTCATCGCAGCGATGATGTCGGCGTCGGATGGATTCTTGTTCGTCCTCAATAGCGCGGTCGCGCTCATTACCTGGCCGCTCTGGCAATAGCCGCATTGCGGGACGTCATGCCTGACCCATGCGTCCTGCACCGCCTTGCCTACCTTGTCGTTTTCCATTGCCTCAATGGTGGTGATTTTCTGGCCTGCCGCTGCGGAAATTGGCGTAATGCAGGAGCGGATCGGCTGGCCATTCAGGTGGACGGTACAGGCACCGCACTGCGCCGCGCCGCAGCCGAATTTGGTGCCGGTCATGTTCAGGTTATCGCGCAGCGCCCATAGAATCGGCGTCGACGGATCGGCGTCCACCTCCATGTCGCGGCCATTGATGCTCAGTTTGGTCATGATTCGTTCCTTGGGTGGATGTAGATTGGCGGCAGATGATAGATGATTGCGTGCCACCGTGCATTCGGGTGGTCAGTGCACGCAGTTTACGAGCCGCCGCCGTCCGCATGAATACCTGATCTTCTTGATCTCTTGCCTAATCCTATTTTCCACCGATTGAGCCGACATCGCAGGCGTTACACTAATGCCTGCTGTATACCCCTTTCAGAGAGTGGAAATGAGGATGTCTAGAGTTGACGAAAACACAATAACGCGCCAGGACCGAATGATCGAATTGATGGGGAAACTGGCACCTTCGGAGGGCTCCACACTGTCCGCGCTGGACAGCGTCAAGTTCATGCGCTCGAACCGATCGCTGCCGCGTATGCCTGTCTTGTATGAACCGGGCATCGTGGTGGTCTGCCAGGGAAGAAAGCGCGGATTCCTCGGCGACCAGGTTTACACCTACGACGCGCAACAGTTCCTGGTGCTCTCCGTTCCTTTACCATTTGAATGCGAAACGCACGGGAGCCCCGAGGAACCACTGCTGGCTGTGTCCATCAGCATCAACCTGCCGGTGGCAGCCGAGCTTGTGCTCGCACTCGATGAGTCGCCACACCAGGTGCACGCCGCTCCGGTCGGCATTTGCTCCACGCCGCTGGACGACAAGCTAAGCGATGCGGTACTGCGTTTGATGGAGACACTGATATCGCCGGGCGACGCCAACATCCTTGGACCCGGCATCGTCCGCGAAATTTACTACCGCGTGCTGACGGGGCAACAGGGCCCTGCGTTGCGAGCGGCCCTCACGCATCAAAGTCACTTCGGAAAAATCGGCAAGGCAATACGCCGCATCCATGCCGACTACACCGGCGACCTCGACGTCGAAACGCTGGCGGAAGAGGCCGGCATGAGCGTGGCGGCCTTCCATGCAAACTTCAAGGCAGTCACTACGACGTCGCCGATGCAATACCTGAAAACCACGCGCTTGCACAAGGCGCGCCTCTTGATGGTGCAAGATGGACTGAATGCGGCGACTGCTGCAGTACGCGTGGGGTACGAAAGCTCGTCCCAGTTCAGTAGGGAATTCAAACGGTTCTTCGGACGGACGCCGGTGGAAGAAGCGACGCAGATGAAGAATGCGTTGGTGCAGGTGCCGGAGGTAGAGACGTCGGGGTTTGTGACGATGCAGTGAGACGGTGGAGAATCATTGTCTTCAGGGCGGGGGATTGGCGCTACTTCGATCTGGGAATCGCCAAGATATCCCCCGGCTGCACGCCCGGGCGGTTCTTCGCGAAATCGATTACGAGGTTGAGGCGCTGTTGAGCGGTGTCGTCCGATGGCGGCACGGCACGTCGCGAGTTCGTTCTCCAGCGCCGCTTCCGAATTGCCCGGCAGCCCGGAAGGGGCCGTCAAAGCCGCGCCCAGTTCGCCTCCTGCTAAAGATTTGCAGAAGACTTTGGGGTCAGGTCTGCCTTATACCTCGCCCACACCATTCCACTATAGTACCGGCAAAGGCGAGACCTGACCCACAGCGCGGAGTTTGCAAACGCATCCGGCCCGGATGATCCTGAATAGGACGTTTCGTATAAATCTAGCGCGCGCTGGACGCAGTCGACTCGACAGCCCCGCCTCCTGCTAAGAATTTGAACAGGTTCGCGTCTTCCAACACTTGATTGAGCAACTCCGAGAGGGCCGTGTTGATTAGTTTCTCGTTCGATTCTGCCGTTGGGACAACCATTATCCGCTCTTCTTTTTCAGAGCGGTATAGGCGCTCGTAATTGCCGGTGGACCGGGTTGCCGCTGCTTTCAATGCGCCTTTTACATGGACACCTCCCGTCCAGAAGCCTTGGGAGGTCGAGTATTCGAGCAACCGAACTTCGACTGACAGCCGGGGCTCATTCGTTGCGCTAAATGCGACTGGCTTGAAACCTTTCCGGCGAAGTCCTTCGACCACCTGCTTCTCAACGACGTCAGCAAGATCTTGGTTTGCCGTGATTTCAGCGGCGGCGCCGTATGCAGTACCGCGACGGCCCAAACTCTTTGACGGTCTTTCATCCACAACGCGCACGCCAACGGCAACGTTCTTGCCTTCATTGGAAGATGCGACGGTGATGGTAGGTGTTAGATTGGCTTGCTGTGGATTGAATGCGCAGCCTTGAATAGTGACGGCAATGAAGGTTGCGGACAGTAGAGTAATAAGACGATTCACGAGTGCTCCTTCCGAATTTTAGTTATTGGTTATTCGTGCGGCTTTTAAACGGTTACTAGCGTTTAGCCAACAGCAGTGTACTCGCGGGAATAAAAATTGTCTAAGCAGAAAGAATGCGGTGCTCGAAGACCTTGGGGTCGAAGGCAACAGCCGGGTCCTGCTTTTTGCCTCAACCGCGCAACTTCACTGGCCTCGGGAAAAATGCATGACCTGACCCCGAGGCGCGGTCGGACCCAGTGTGGATCTACCGTCGTTTCTTGGTCACGCCCCCTACGTCAGGTCCCCGCTTAAAAATACCGCCTCAAAACCAAAAAGCACCCTTCAGCTCCTTCGTTGTGAAGCCGTAATATAGAATTGGCACACTTTAATAGGTACGGACAGGCATACAACAGTGAATATCGGAACAGATCAAAAATCAGACCCGCTGGCGCCGTACCGCGATCGCATTCTTTATCCGATTCTGATCGTTTCTGCCATTTGCCTGACGCCGCTCTTCATCAACAGCTTTATCGAGCAGCGCTATGGAGGCGGTTTCGCCACTCTGGTCGTCGTACTGGCATATGCCATCGACGCATGGGCCATACGCAAAGGACAACGTCCCCCTATTCCGTTTGCATTCCTGTTGCTGCCGATGGGTGCTTCAATGGGAATTTCCGTGGCTGTCCAGGGATTCCATGGCGCGTTATGGGCCTACCCTGCAGCTTTGGCTTGTTATTTCGTACTTTCCTGGCGTACGGCGAACATTTTCGTGGTCCTGCTGCTTTTTGGTGGAACTGCGATGGTTTATCGCTACGTCGACGTCGGCATGGCAATGCGCTTCTTCGCGTCGTTCGCACTCACAGCTGCGGTCGCCAATTGCATTCTGCGCGTGATCAGTGAGCTGCAACGCGAGTTGCAGTCTCAGGCAATTATTGATCCATTGACCGGTGCCTTCAACCGCAGGCATATGGAAAATCGACTTGCAGAGGTAGCTGAACTGGGCGGTCGCAACGCAGGAGGGTCAACAATACTTTTGATAGACATTGACCACTTCAAGCGCATCAACGACCAATTTGGCCACGCCAGCGGAGATGCCGTGCTCAGTAAGCTCTCATCTGTGATTAAAGAACATACACGCAAGACGGATGAACTATTCCGCATGGGTGGAGAAGAGTTTCTATTGCTTCTTCCCGAAACAAGTGCTGCGGATTCGATGACCGTCGCGGAAAATATTCGTAGAGCCATTGAAACGGCCGATTGGCTCGGCGACTATCCTCCTGTAACGATTAGCGTGGGGGTCAGCCAGCGTGAGCTCAATGAAAAAATGGATGAGTGGATAAAAAAGGCTGATAGAGCGTTGTATCGTGCAAAAAAAATGGGGCGCAACAATGTGGTTTGTGCGGATATCGTGGAGCAGTAAATTCAAGTTCAATTCATTTTTTCACCGGCGGTGGAATTGTCGGGAGATTTGATAGAGCCAGCCCTATCATTACCTCGTATCCGGCAGTACCATACCGCGTCTCTCCTCTTCCCGAATAAGCAGCGTGAAAAAAGCACTATTGTTGACTCTCGCATTGTCCCTTCATGTATCGGCACAGGCCGCCGGGGACGTAAAGGCGGGCAAGGCACTATTCGTATCGAGATGTGCGTCTTGCCATAGCGTCGGACCATCAGCACGAGGTGCATTCGGCCCTCATCTCAATTCCATCTTCGGCAGGCCCGCTGGCGGAACAAATGACTACAAATACTCACCCGCGATGAAAGATTCGGGGATAGTGTGGTCTGAAAAAACATTGGGTGCGTTCCTTGAGGCGCCGGGCAAGGTTGTGCCTGGCACCAAGATGCGTTTTTGGGGAATGAGCAACGAACGGCAAATTGACGACCTGCTGGCATATCTGCGTACGCACCAGTAGCCGGACGCTTCTGCCCATGATCAGTCCCCTGCGCTCGCGTTGAACTTTCAGGAAAAACAAAATTCGAACAGACCGACAGGCCAGCAGAGTCGCTCGTAGCCTGATTTTCCTGCTGAAGCGAAGCATCGAAGACTTCATGACCGGGTTCGTGGCATCGGATGATGAGGTGTGGGGCGCCCGGTCGGTGTTACGGTCGCAAAGGATGGATCGTTGCTAGCCGCCGACGACGTCAACGGGACGATTTGGCGCGTGTGGTACTGGCATTTTTACAGCAGGGCGGAACGTAGTCATGGGCTGTTGGGATGCCAATCCCAACAGTCACGCTTTGCACATCGGATGGCCCATGCGGGCCGCGAACAATCCCGACAACGCACCGTGCACGAAAGCCGGTGGTCGCAAGAGGACCCGAATGTTGGGATTGCATCCCAACCTACGTCCAACCGTGCATGCAAGCGATGTGACCCGTGATGAGTGGCTCGAAAGAACCCGGGCGTTCCGTGGGCGCGACTGTAAAAATGTCCGACGAGTAGGCGCCGCAGGCGCGGGATAAAAGCATCCGAAGATCCCATAAATAAGGGATGGCACTGCGTTCAATCCTGCATTACGGTTAGGGCAACCGGCCCGATTGGTTCAAGAGGCGATCGAGATCAGGGAAGTGGCGATTAACGTGACGGACAAGTCAGGCAGGCCTCACTCGCCATGTAGAGCGCCTTGGGCACCCCGTGCCCACTCGGTTGTCAAACGGGATCGTGCTCGGTCAGACGAGTGGTCAGCACGGTGGCAGAAAAAACAAACCAAAAGGAGACGCGATGAACAGCACGATGCGAAAAACAGGAGCAGTTGCGGGTTGGGTGATGATGCTGGTTGGATGTGCAGGCCTGGAGTCGTCACAGCCAAGTCCCGGTAACATGACATTTTTCGTGACCAGTGCCGGGCTCGGCAAGGGGGCTGACCTGGGAGGGCTCGAAGGCGCGGATCAACACTGCCAGTCGCTCGCGAAGGCAGCAGGTGCAGGTCAACGCAACTGGCGCGCTTACCTGAGCACTCAGGGATCCAAGCTGGACGACCCGAATTTCATCAATGCACGCGACCGCATCGGTCGTGGCCCATGGCAGAACGCCAAGGGCATCGTGATCGCCAGGAACGTCGAAGAGCTGCATTCGGCGGAGAACAAATTGACGAAACAGGCGACATTGGACGAGAAGGGGCAACTCGTTAACGGCCGCACGGAGACACCCAACCACCATGACATGCTGACCGGTTCACGGCCAGATGGCACAGCCTTTCCGGGTGCACCGTTTCCCGATATGACCTG
>JAQGMD010000148.1 GCA_028292565.1 Burkholderia sp.
AGGTTGATCATGCCAGCCAGCTCGACATTGGTGAGACTGGAGTTTTCCTGTAGAACCTTGAGAATACGCAAATCGGTTGAGTCGAGGCCCATAAAAAGAATAAATCACCGGAAAGTTGATTGTGTCAGTATTTTATGCTGCAAACAACGAATAGGAAAGGCTATTTCGGTTACCCATGCTGCGCGCTTCGGGCTACGCTTTCAGACATTATTAAAACAGGAGTACAAGATGGACATGTCTTCGGCGGACCATTTTCGGAACGATATCGACACCGATGCGCAGGAAACCGGCGAATGGATAGACGCGTTGCAGGCAGTGATGCAGTCAGTGGGTCCGGAGCGCGCGCGTTTCCTGCTGTCCCGCCTTTCCGCAGCCGCGCAGGATTGGGGCGTGAACTGGCGCGACGCGCGGAACACACCTTACGTCAATACGATACGCGTCGAGCATGAACTCCCGTTCCCGGGCGGATCGGATGCGCTGGCGATCGAACAGCGCCTGGCCGGCATCATGCGGTGGAATGCGTTGGCGATGGTCGTGCGGGCGAACCGCGCTTCTGGTGAGTTAGGCGGCCACATCGCGAGTTATGCGTCGGCGGCCGACCTGTTTGAAGTCGGCTTCAATCATTTTTTCAGGGCGCGCAGCGACTCTCACGCCGGCGATATCGTTTACTTCCAGCCGCACTCGGCGCCCGGCATCTATGCGCGTGCGTTTCTCGAAGGCGCGCTGACGGAGCGCGACCTCACTTTTTACAGACAGGAAATCGCAGCGCGCAAGCAGGGCGCCCAAGGGTTGTCTTCCTATCCGCACCCCTGGCTGATGCCGAACTTCTGGCAATTCCCGACGGGTTCGATGGGCCTTGGTCCGATCAGTGCGATCTATCAGGCGCGCTTCCTGCGCTACCTCGAACACCGCGATCTGCTGCAGCCACAGGACCGCAAGGTATGGGGCGTGTTCGGCGACGGCGAAATGGACGAACCGGAATCGCTGGCCGCGCTCACCCTGGCCTCGCGCGAAAACCTCGACAACCTGATCTTTGTCGTCAACTGTAATTTGCAACGGCTGGATGGTCCGGTCCGCGGCAACGGCCATATCGTCGATGAGCTGGAAACCCTGTTTGCCGGCGCCGGATGGAATGTCATCAAACTGTTGTGGGGCTCGGATTGGGATCCGCTCTTCGCGCGTGACAAAGAGGGCGATCTGGTACGCGCGTTGAACCAGACTGTCGACGGACAATTGCAGACGTTTGCGGCCAACGACGGCCCCTTCAACCGTGAACATTTCTTCGGACAGAACCCGGCGATGCGCGCGATCGGCGCGACGCTGACCGATGAAGAGATCGACCGCCTGCATCGTGGCGGACACGACATGAGAAAAATCCATGCGGCCTACCATGCGGCCGCGAAGCACCGCGGCCAGCCGACGGTGATCCTTGCCCAGACCAAGAAGGGCTTCGGCATGGGCGCGGCCGGGCAGGGGAAGATGACCACCCACCAGCAGAAGAAACTTGATGCGGAAGCGTTGATTGAATTCCGCAATCGCTTCCAACTGCCGCTCACCGACGAACAATGCACCAACCTCTCCTTCCATAAACCGGCGCCTGACAGCGCCGAAATGAAGCACCTGCAGGAACGCCGGACAGCTCTCGGCGGTTACATGCCGCGCCGCATCGCAGGCCCGAAAACATTGCCGGTGCCTGCCATCGAAGCGCATTCCAGGTTCGCGCTGGACGCAGCAGGCAAGGAAATGTCGACCACGATGGCGGTGGTCAGGATGCTCGGCAATTTGCTGAAAGACCCGGGACTCGGAAAGCATGTGGTGCCGATCGTGGCCGATGAAGCACGCACGTTCGGTATGGCCAACCTGTTCCGCCAGGTCGGCATTTATTCCTCACGAGGGCAGTTGTACGAACCGGAAGACATCGGCTCGATCCTGTCTTATCGCGAAGCGAAAGATGGCCAGATCCTGGAGGAGGGTATTACCGAAGCCGGCGCTATTTCATCATGGACCGCGGCCGCCACCAGTTACTCGGTGCATGGATTGCCTATGCTGCCGTTTTACATTTATTACTCGATGTTCGGCTTCCAGCGTATCGGCGACCTGATCTGGGCCGCTGCCGACCAACGTGCGCGCGGATTCCTGATCGGCGCCACGTCCGGTCGCACCACGCTCGGTGGCGAGGGACTGCAACACCAGGACGGCTCCAGCCTTCTGACCGCTTCCACCGTGCCCAATTGCGTCTCTTACGATCCGGCCTATGCGTACGAGCTGGCGGTGATCGTGCAGGACGGCATGCGCCGCATGCTGGAGCGTAATGAAGACGTGTTCTACTACGTGACGGTCACGAACGAAAACGAAGCGCAACCTAGTATGCCCGAGGGGGTGGAGGAGGGCATCCTGCGCGGCATGTATTGCCTGCAGCCGGCGGAGAACGCGCAGGTCCGCCTGCTTGGAGCAGGCCCGATACTGAAGGAAGCGGTAGCCGCCGCGCGCCTATTGCAGGAACAGTTCTCGGTTACTGCGGAAGTCTGGAGCGTGACCAGCTTTACGGAACTCGCCCGGGACGGTATCGCCGTTGAACGCCAGAATCGGTTGTCCTCGCAAACTGCGAAACCGTATGTCACGCAGAAGCTTGACTCGAGCGACGCACCGGTGATCGCGATCAGCGACTACGTCAGGCTGCTAGCCGAAAGCATCCGAGCCTATGTTCCTGCGCATTACGTTACGCTCGGCACGGATGGCTTCGGGCGCAGCGATACCCGAGCCGCTTTACGCGATTTCTTCGAGGTCGATGCGCGATGGATTGCGTTTGCCGCGCTTGATACACTGCATGGCGGCGATCGTGCGATGATGGCTGCATGCGCCGAAAAGCTTGGGCTGGATTTGAATAAGCCGCTGTCGACCACGGTTTGATTTAATTTGCAGATCAAAGCAAAATAAGCTCTGCCGCATTTCTTTCCGGTGGAAAGAAATGCGAGCGTACAAAAACTAAAAAGCCGGAGACAAAAATGAATTTGCACAAACTTCTGCAGGCCCGCGCAGCGGCCGGCAAACCGCTGCGTGTCGGCCTGATTGGCGCCGGCAAGTTCGGCTCCATGTTCCTCTCCCAGGCACATCGC
>JAQGMD010000161.1 GCA_028292565.1 Burkholderia sp.
AATATTCACGCCTGCACAATTGCATTTTGGTAAGACATTTCCGAAAAAAATGCGGCGCATCACCGCCGCACACACGTGACCGAAATCGCGTGCCGGAATCAAACAGCTTCCGTTGCCTTGTTCTTGGAGAGGCTCCACATTTGCGGATTGCTGCCGCCCTTTTTGCCATCAATGCCCTGGATCGTGTATGTCCATTTCACCGAGGCGTATTTCAAAGCAACGATTTCCTTGGGCAAGCCCTCTTCCTGAACGGACGGCGCTACCGAGGCAATGATTACCTTGTTCAGAACGATTTCAAGATACTTGACTTTGTCCTTACCGCTGGCGCGCATGAACTCGATAGTGACCTTATTGAAAGTATCGCCCTGGCTGCAAGCCAGCCAGAGAGACGGGCTGGTTGAGTCGATATCCTTCGTAAACGTCATGTCGCCATGCTCGCAACGTTCCGCCGTATGGCCGCCGGACGTACTTGCGGTCGCGGACTTCGGCTGGCGAATCTGGTGGCTCCAGGACAGCGCCTCCAGCCATTTCGCGTGTGCTTCGTCGCGTGACTCGCCTTCAACCTTTGTATCGCCCCCCTCGGACTTCAGGTAAATATCCTTCATTCTTTACAGCTCCTTATTAATTGGACACGCCGTACACCGGGCAAGCCGGACGTGCCGGGTTATATTTAACGACAACACCAACTACGGACTACGACTACCGCGAACAACTAAGCCTTCGCCGACTGCGGCAGCTCGGCGACCAATCTCAGCGACACACTGAGTTCATCCAGCTGAAAGTGCGGCCTGAGGAAGGTCACGGCGCGATATACGCCTGGACGTCCCGGCACCTCGGAAACTTGTACGGAGGCTTCGCGCAATGGGTACTGGGCCTTGACTTCCTGTGAAGCGGAGTCGTCCATGACTACATACTGAGCGAGCCAGTTGTTAAGAAATTGCTCTACGTTCGAAGCAGCCGAAAAGCTGCCGATTTTGTCCCGCATCATGGACTTCAGATAGTGCGCAATGCGGCAGGAAGCAAAGATGTATTGCAACTGCGCGGATAGCACTGCATTGGCATTGGCGGCGTCTGAGTTGTATTTCTTTGCCCGTTGGGAGGACTGCGCGCCGAAGAACGCTGCATAGTCACTGTTTTTGCAATGGACCAGCGGGATAAACCCGAGATCGCTGAGCTCCTTTTCCCGCCGGTCGGTGATCGCAATTTCAGTCGGACACTTGAGCGCGATTTCACCGTCGTCCGTCTTGAACGTATGAGTGGGCAAGTCTTCGACCAGGCCACCACCTTCGACACCACGTATGGCCGCGCACCAGCCATAATTTTCGAACGCAGCAGTCAGTCTTGCGGCAAACGCGTAAGCAGTGTTCACCCACAGGTACTTGCCATGGTCGGTACCATCGACATCTTCAATGAAGTTGAAGCCTTCGACCACTGTTCCGTCCTTCGGGTGATAGGGCATACGCCCGAGGAAGCGCGGCACGGTGAGGCCTACGTAGCGGGAATCCTCGGACTCGCGGAACGATTTCCACTTTGCGTACTCAAGCGTGTCGAATACCTTGGCCATGTCGCGTGGTTTACCCAAATCGGAGAAGGACTCCAACCCAAGGAGCTCAGCCGATGCCGCTGAAATGAACGGCGCATGCGAAGCTGCGGCGACATGGGACATCTGCTCAACGAAATACATGTCCTCCGGCTGGCGCGTGATTTCATAGTCGCCGATCAATGCTCCAAAAGGCGCTCCACCGAAAGTGCCGAACTCTTCCTCATACACTTTCTTGAAGAGTGCGCTCTGGTCGAAGTCGACCGCATTGTTGAAATCGCGCACCAGGTCCTTCTTGCTCGCATTAAGTAGCTTGATTTTCAACGTCTCGCCAGTGGAGGTATGCTGGCAGAGATAGTGCAGCCCGCGCCAGGTGCTTTCCATTTTCTGGAATTCGGCGGCATGCATGACTTCGCTGAGTTGCTCGGAGATGAGCGCATCCAGCTCCGCCACTCTGGCATCGAGCGTAGCCGACAGATTGTTGGAGATGACTACCGTGCCTTCCAGGACCTGGCTCACCAGTTCGCCGATGAGGTCCTTGGCGCGGACGCGCTCTGCATCGGAACGCGCGACCTTGCTCTGGCTGACGACCTCATCGAGCAGACTTCCCGCAGTTTGCGGCTCTGCCGTTGCGGCAGAGGTATTTGCTTGTGCTTGTGCCACCATGTCAGTCCTCCTTGCGATCGGTTTCTTTGCCCAGCTGCCGAAGATTCTCAGTGTTCGACAGAACTTCGCTCAGCACATCTTCGAGTTTGTCATTCCCAGCCAGCTTGTTACGCAAGTCAGACAACTTGGTGCGCGCTTCAAGCAGCTTGCGCAAGGGCTCAACTTGCTCAACGACCGCTTCAGGACGAAAGTCCTCGATCGACTTGAATTTCAGGTCGACTGCAAATTCACCGCCTTTTTCGCTGAGGGTGTTCTTGACCCGGTACACGGCCCTCGGTTCGACGCCTTTCATCACATCGTCGAAATTGTCCAGGTCGACGTTGATGAACTTGCGGTCTTTCAGTTTTGGCAGAGGGGTCTCCGGATTTCCCGAGAAATCGCCCATCACACCGACAACAAAGGGAATCTCCTTCTGTTCAATCGCATCCCCTATCTCGACGTCATAGGTAAGTTGAACTCGCGGCGGACGGATACGCTGCAGCTTTTTCTGAACGCTCTCTTTTTTCGACATGACAATGTTCCTTCACGTGATGGACATCGGGGTTAAGTGATTGCCACCGCTTATTTCAGCGACTTGAAAGGATCTGCGCCGCCTGAGGCCGGACTGCTTTTTGGGGGAGCCTTGACCGCCGGCTTAGCGGGGCTGACGGCGGGACCGGGATTTGGCTTGGCGCTTGATGGGTGTTTTGCGCGGGCGGTCGAAACCGCCGGTCCGGCTTCCGTCTGGTTCGGGATGAGGACCGTCTCCCCCACCACAGCGCGCAAGGCGTTCGTTAAGTTTTCAGCTTCTGCGCGGGCGCCGGCATTGACGGAGGAAACTGATCGCAAACCGGTGACTGCGCCTGCCGCTACCCGCAATCCGGATACGACCAACATGGCCTGCGCCTCCTGATTGCCGGCGTCGCGTTGCAATACTTCGTTCGCGGCAAGGATGGATGAAGGATAGTTACCCGACTCGAACCAGATGTTGGCGAGCTTCAGCCACGGAACCATGCTGGTCGGATTTTCTTTCGCTGCCTGATTCAACAAGGCGACCGCCTTTTCCCGCTGACCTTTCGCCAGCTCTGTGTCGGCTTCGCGGGACAGCTTCTCAAGCGTGTTCTGTGATCCGGAGCTCCCGCCGTTTGTTGCGGCACAGGCAGTCAGGAGGGAAACGCATGCGGCCAGCAAGCAAAGCTGCCGAAGACCGTTTGATAACCAGGAATTGTGGCCGCGGTCAGGCGAAATGGAAAACATTTAGGGTCCTGTATTAAAAAATACCGAAATGAAAAATCAGACGCGACTTCTTTGTTTTTCGGCTGTTGTGAGCCGTTCCCAACAGTGTCCAACTGCAACTTTATAAGTTATCAAACTCGCAACTGTTGCGCTATACTAACTGAATTATTAACGTAACGACAACGTTTTTATGTTGTTTTGAGATTGTTGCCTGCTGCCTATGCGAACTGAAATACAACAGAAGTTTCAGGTGCCTGACCACGACGACACAGGGGCCCGCGTGCGCCCCCAGCATCGGAGTTTGCAAGTCCGACTTGCATTCGTCATGGTGACGCCGCTGCTACTCGCCGGCTGTAGCACCGCGGTACAACTGGCTACCGGCAAAGTCGCTGAACTTGCGCTTGGCGCAATAGGGATAAAGGCTCCGGAACAGGCAAATTCGCCGCCTCGGCCCAAGATCGTTCCGCTACGACTGGAAGCGGCGAAGAACATGAATGCAGGGCAGGACGGTGAGGGTCTGTCTGCGGTCTTGCGCGTGTACAAGCTGAAGGACCAAACAAATTTCCTGGCGACGCCGTACCCGGCATTCGGCAATGCGGACAAGGAAAAGCAGGCGCTCGGCGCCGACCTGGTAGAGATGCGGGAAATGATTCTCTCTCCCGGCCAAACCTTGGACATGAAGGAAAAAATGCCAGCCGAAGCTGCCTATATCGGCGTAGTCACTTTGTTCCGGTCACCCTCACCCCAGCGATGGCGCTTTGCATACGCCGCATCGGAGGTTGAAAAGTCGGGCGTCACGATCGGAATCCACAGCTGCGCAATGACTTCAACGAATGCTGCGCCACTTGGAATGACGCTGGCGGATACCGCCTTGTTATCGCCGGTGAAATGCAGATGAATCCCCCTCATCCACACTTAATGGGAGCGCTATGAACCGATCATCAAAAATCCTCTGGGGCGAAGGTTTATTCCTGCGACCCCAGCATTTCCAGCGTCAGGACCTCTATCACGAGACGCGCCTTACTGAATTCGGACGCGTCGTGCATCCTTATTTATGGGGCGTCCGTGGAGTGAAGTTTGATACCGAAGCACTCGCTGCCGGCGTACTGCGGGTCACCCAACTGTCCGCGATCCTGCCGGATGGCGAGATGATCAACGCGCCGGAGAATGATGAACTGCCTGAGCCATGCAACCTGGGCTCGATTGAGAACTTCGGCAATGGTATTACCTTCCACGTCGCCCTGCCCTATTTGCGCGACTTCGGACCCAATTTTTCGACTGGCCGGGATAGCGCGGGGCAGGTTCATCGTTACCACCAACACGACACTCCGACGCCGGATCTCTATACGAATGCCATCGAGTGCGAACTGTCGACACTGAAAAAATCGCTACGCCTGCTCTCGGATCGCGACAATCGCGAGCAATACATTTCGACGCCGGTCGCCCGAGTGCGAGCGACCAGTTCCGGCGGTTACGAACTCGATACCTCATTCGTTCCGCCCATAGTCACCATCCGCTCTTCCGCCTCCGTTTACCTCATGGTGCGCCGACTGATGGAGATCCTGCAGGCCAAAGCGCAAGCGCTTTACGGACACCACAGGGAACCGTCCCAGCATATAGTCGAATTCCGCTCCGGTGACATCGCTTCGTTCTGGCTGCTGCACACGGTGAACTCGGCGTACGCGTCGTTACAACATTTATTCCATCATCCGGCCCTGCACCCGGAACGGCTATTCCAGGAACTGCTCCGTCTGGCCGGCCAGTTGCTGACATTTTCAAAGGGCCATTCACTTTCGGATCTTCCCGTGTACAACCACGCCAATCCAGGTCCCGAGTTCATGAAGCTCGACCACATGATTCGCGAGATGATCGACACGGTCATCTCATCGCGATATGTGTCAATCGCGCTGAAGGAGGTCAAGGCGTCCTTTTATCTCGGCAGGCTGGATTCGGAAAAAATCACCAACAATGCGTCGTACTACATTTCGGTGGCAGCAGACATGCCGCCCGCCGAACTGGTGGAGACCGTCCCCCAGCGCATCAAGATCGGCGCGCCGGACGACGTCGACAAGATGGTGTCCTCAGCAATGCCCGGCGTACGTTTGATGTCCGCTCCACAGGTACCGGCATCCATACCGGTCCGGCCCGGCTGCTACTACTTTTCGGTGGAACCGCATGGCGCGCTCTATGACAGGATGATCCAGTCCAATTCAATCACGATTTATGCGCCTGCCGGATTCAAGAACCTGAAACTCGAACTCTTCGCGGTGACCCAATGAACACGACCATCCTCGATCTCACTCAAAACACCATTTCGATGCCTCCGTCGCTGTA
>JAQGMD010000165.1 GCA_028292565.1 Burkholderia sp.
GGGAAGAGATAGAGGAAGACAATCTGATGCAGGATTTTGAACAAGCAAGACCCGCAACGCCACCGGCCGCTCCATCCACGACCGGCATTCATATCGCAGCCACGGTACACGTGCTTGCCGCCATCGAGTCGTCCTTCCCGCTTCGCCCCGCAATCGAAGGGCCTGCCACCGTTTAAACAATACCGATACCGCAGGACACCTTCGGCATCGACATAAGGAGACCACATGAAAAAAGCTATTCGTACCATCGCCGCCATTGCACTCGGTGCGATCGTAGTCAGCGGCCACGCCTACGCGCAAGGCCCGAACTATCCGACCAAGCCCATCCGCATCGTCGTGCCTTACACTCCGGGCGGCTTCAACGACACCATGGCCCGTATCGTAGGTAAAAAGCTGCAGGATTCGTGGGGCCAGCCGGTCATCGTGGACAATCGTCCGGGCGGCGGCACCACCATCGGCACCGACCACGTCGCTAAATCGCCGGCGGATGGCTACACGCTATTGGTCGTGGGCTTCCCGTTGCCGGTCAACCAGTATCTGTACAAAAAGCTTCCATACGACACCGCCAAAGACTTCGCCCCGATTATCCTGGGCGGCACATCGCCGGCCGTGATGGTGGTTAAATCGACGTCGCCATACAAATCCGCCAAAGAAGTCGTCGCGGCGGCAAAAGCCAAACCGGGCAACCTGAATTACGGATCGTCGGGCAACGGTACGTCGAACCACCTGATCATGGAATACTTCATGAGCGTCGCGGGCATCAACATGATGCAGATCCCCTATAAAGGCAGCGCCCCCATGGTGACCGCGCTGCTCGGCGAGGAAGTCGACGTCAATTTCGACAACGTGCCGCACATCATTTCGCACGTCAAAGCAGGCAAGATGCGCGCGCTGGCAATCACCAGCCTGAAACGCTCGCCGTTGGCGCCTGACGTACCGACTGTTCACGAACTGGGCTGGTCGAATTTCGACGTCGTGGCCTGGTATGGCCTTGCCGCACCGGCAAATACGCCGCCCGAGATCGTCGCCAAGCTGAACAAGGAAGTGAACAAAATCCTCGCCATGGACGACGTGAAGAAGCTGTTCCTCGATGGAGGCGTGGAGCCGGTGGGCGGAACCACCCAGGAATTCAACACCTTCTTCAAGGCGCAGTCGGCGAAGTGGGAAAAAGTGATCAAGGACGCTAAGGTGACCGCGGACTGAACGCACATTGCAGTCGAGATTACGTAGAGTGCGCCGTGCGCACCGTACCTCCACAATCGAACAAACCCTCCCATGCGGAGGGTTTTTTATTGTCCACCCATAAAAAATGGCTCCCGAAGGAGCCATCGTCATTGTTCCCTGAAAGACCCGCGCCATCAGCTCTTGCGGCTATCCCGAAGCGACAGCAGCGCATGTAGAATAATCGCGCCAAACGTTGCGGTCCCGATTCCGCCCAGCGCAAATTCACCCAGCTTCAACGTAAAGTCGCCCGCACCAAGGACCAACGTAACAGCAGCTACCACGAGGTTCTTGTTATCCGAGAAATCAACCTTGTTTTCCACCCAGATGCGCGCACCCGCAACCGCGATCAGGCCGAAGACGACTATCGAAACGCCGCCAAGCACCGGACCCGGAATGGTCTGGATGATCGCGCCGAATTTCGGCGAGAAACCCAGCACCAGCGCGATCACAGCCGCTACCACGAAGACCAGTGTCGAATAGATTTTCGTCACGGCCATGACGCCGATATTTTCCGCGTAGGTAGTCACACCTGTACCGCCGACACTGCCGGACAGCATAGTGGCAACACCGTCGCCGACGAAGGCGCGACCCATATAGCGATCAAGATTCTTTCCGGTCATGGCGCTGACCGCTTTGATGTGGCCGAGGTTCTCGGCGACCAGGATGATCGCGACGGGAGCCAGCAATGCCATGGCATCAAACTTGAACACCGGCGCAACGAAGTGCGGTACGCCGAACCAGGCCGCATTGGCAACCGGAGCAAAATCGATCGGTTTGCCCATGCCCGTGCCATTCGTCACCACGAAATAGATGAGGTAAGCCAGCAGCAAGCCGAGCAGGATCAGCAGGCGCTGCACCATTCCGCGCGTAAAGACGGCCACTATGCTCACGCAGAAAATGGTGACCAGAGCCATCCACGCATCAAAGCTGGTGGCCGTCGCGCCCTCGACCGCGATCGGCGCCAGGTTCAGGCCGATGACCGCGACCACGGCGCCGGTGACCACCGGTGGCATCAGCTTCTCTATCCAGTTGGTGCCGATCGCCATGACCAGGAATCCGATCAGGGTATAAACAATGCCGGAAGCAATGATGCCGCCGAGCGCGACACCCATATTGGCATTCGGCCCCTGCCCGGCATAGCCTGACACTGCGATGACCAGGCCGATGAAGGCGAAGCTCGATCCTAGATAACTCGGCACGCGGCCGGCGACGAACACGAAAAACAGCAGGGTGCCTATGCCCGACATGAAAATCGCCACATTGGGATCGAAACCCATCAGCAATGGCGCCAACACTGTCGCACCGAACATGGCGACGACGTGCTGCAGTCCCATCGCCATGGTCTGCGGCCACGGCAAACGCTCGTCAGTGCTGATCACCTGCCCGCCACCATCATTCGTGCTTTGCCGGACACGCCATTCAGGAAAATACGCCCCCATCAAGAACCTCCGTATAGTCCGAGAGACTGGCGTGCAGCATTACGCTCCCCCATCCGTCTCTCGATTGATTGATTTAAAGTTTTGCGCGGGCAAGTTTATTCAGAGATGGGGTAAATGACAACCTGAATTGCGGGGCAGCTACCGATACGTACTACGATTCATTCAGCATCTGCGCAATTCCCGGCTCAATCGGCATGCGTTTGAACATGCCGACGTTGGTACCTCCTGTATTGCCATCCGGGACAATCCCGACCGCCGATCCGAGTGCCCCGAGGACAATGCGAACGACCTGCCCTGAGATTTCCGACGCGGAACGACGGCGTAGTCCGATCTTCAGCATCAGCCAATGGGTGCGCACATGTGGCGCGATATAGCGCTGACCGATTACATGGGCGTACTCCGCATGACGGAATGCCTGGTTCAATCGGCCTTTCTGCAAAGCGGCGTGTGCCGCCGCGATTTCACTTTCGAATGCGCGCTTTAATCTGTCTTTCATGATTTTTGATTGGTGACGCCGGGCGGCTTCGACCTGGGATGGTCGTATTGACCGCATCGGGTTCAATTTAGTGTCACGCTTCCCGTGGTGGGAAGGTCAAGGGCTTTATCGGGATGATATTAGTACTCTGGAAGCGTTTAGCCCCGCTGGTTGGTGTCCTCACGATCGGACTTGAAGTCTGCGGAAAGCAGGCCGCGGAATTTTCGCAGAAGAAGTCTCTATCTCTGAAAGCTCACCCTCTCCGGCCGCCCCGGCAAATCAAGCATCGCCGTCGCCGGCGGCGTGCGCGCAATAACGCGCCCGGCACGAATCACCGCAAGCCGTGTCGCGCGCAGGCGTATCGCCTCCAGCGGATCACGCGCCTGCAGCAGCACCAGATCCGCCTTGCATCCGACAGCCACGCCGTAGCCTTCGAGCCCGAGTATCTTCGCCGGCGCATTGGTCACCGCATTGAAGCAGGCACGCATGCCGTCCTGCCCCGTCATCTGCGCCACATGCAAGCCCATGTGCGCAACCTCAAGCATGTCGCCGGAACCAAGGCCGTACCACGGGTCCATCACGCAATCGTGTCCGAAGGCGACATCGATGCCGGCGGCTATCAGCTCGGGTACACGGGTCATGCCGCGCCGCTTCGGGTAGGTGTCGTGCCGACCCTGGATCGTGATGTTGATCAGCGGATTGGCAATCGCGGCGACGCCGGCTTCCCCTATCAGCGGAATCAGTTTCGAGACATAGTAATTGTCCATCGAATGCATCGAAGTCAGGTGCGAGCCGGTGACGCGGCCTTGCAGTCCGAGGCGCTGGGTGTGGAAGGCGAGCGTTTCAATATGGCGCGACATCGGATCGTCGGTTTCGTCACAATGCATGTCGACCCGCAGCCCGCGTTCCGCGGCCAGCTCGCAGAGCATGCGCACCGATTCCGCGCCGTCGGCCATGGTCCTTTCGAAATGCGGAATACCGCCGACCACGTCCACCCCCATGTCGAGCGAGCGCTTCAGCAAATCGAATGCGCCAGGAGAGCGCAGCAGGCCATCTTGCGGAAACGCCACCAATTGCAGATCGAGATACGGACGCACCTGCTCACGAACATGGAGCAAGGCCTCAACCGCGAGCAGACGCGGATCGCAGATATCGACATGCGTGCGAATCGCCAGCAGTCCCTTTGCGACTGCCCAGTCGCAATAGGCGAGGGCGCGCTCCACCAGCGCTTCCTGTGCCAGCATGGGCTTGAGTTCTCCCCATAACGCTATGCCTTCCAGCAGGGTGCCGGACTGGTTCACTCGCGGCAGACCATAGGAGAGCGTTGAATCCATATGAAAATGCGCGTCCACAAATGGGGCCGTTACCAGTTGTCCCTCTGCTTCGACGGTTTGCGCCGCGCTGGCCGCGAGTGCCGGCGCGACAGCGGCGATCCGGCCGTCCGTAATACCGATATCCATACCAGTACTGCCGTCGGCTAACGTGCAATTGCGAAGAAGAAGATCAAACATGAATGTGCTCCGGTGTCAGGGGGACAGAATACAGGAATCAGGAATCAGACACCCGACGGCGGAACCGCACTTGAAGGCCGGCAATGCGCGACATGTCGTCCTGCATTATCCTTTGGGCCATGCGCGCGGTTTCTGCTTCACACTCAGACACAGGGCTTATGAAAGTATTGCTACGCTTGATGTGGGTATTGCACTGGCTGCCATTGCCTCTGCTCGGTCGTGTCGGGGAAGCCGTCGGCGCACTGCTGTTCGCGACGGTGCGTTCACGT
>JAQGMD010000191.1 GCA_028292565.1 Burkholderia sp.
CTCCCGGGTTCACCGTATCAATATGGACTGCGTGTCGTGGAGCGGGTTGATTTAGGTCGGGAGTCAGGCGCGCTTTGCCGACGATTGATGTCCGCTATGGAAGGACCGCAGGGTCGGCCCTCTACAATACCCCCACACTCTGATAAATATGCTTGATCTCGACAAAATCAATCAACGCATCATACCCATGCAACCGCCCCACGCCGCTGCGCCGATACCCACCAGTTTCCGCCTCGGCAAACAGTTTGTTGTGATCATTCACCCACACCGTGCCATTGCGTAACGCCCGCGCCACGCGCAATGCGCGCGAGCCGTCATTAGTCCACACGCTAGCCGACAACCCGTACTCCGTATGATTGGCACGCGTCACCGCTTCCTTTTCATCCTCGAAACGCTCGAGCACAACGAACGGGCCAAAGATCTCTTCCTGGCAGAAAAAAGCCGAGGTGTCGCGATGGGCAACCAGCGTAGGCGATACGAAGAAACCGGCGGAAAGTTCACCAGTGAGCCGCTCACCGCGAACAATCACCTCATCGCAAATGTCGAGTGCTTCAGCAACGCGAGCATTAACCCGGCGCATCGCGCTTTCATCGATCAACGGCCCCATCTGTGCGCCGGCCGACGTCCCGGCACCCACCACCATGTTCCCGAACGCCAGCTTCAGCGCCGCCTTCATTTCCTCATAGCGCGAACTGTGGACCAACACGCGGCGCGCAGCAGTGCACTGCTGTCCGGAGATGATGGTCGCGGCTTGCGCAATCAACGGGGCGACGCGCCCGATGTCCGCATCCTCGAACACCAGACAACATGATTTTCCGCCCAGCTCCAGCGACAGTTTCTTCATGGTCGCCGCTGCCGCTGCCATGATGCGTTTTCCGGTTTCATTGGAGCCGGTGAAGCTGAGCACCGACACCTCCGGCGACGCGACAAGTTCCTGCGCGACTTCGTGGCCGGTTTCCGCGACCAGGTTCAACACACCCTTCGGCAATCCCTCCACCTCGTGCAGATCGCGCAGGACTTCAGCAGTGATGAGCGCGGTCTGCGGCGCCGGCTTAACCACCACGGTGCAGCCCGCCGCAAGCGCCGGCGTCAGGGCGCGGATCAACAGCACCACCGGCGCATTCCACGGCACGATGATGCCGGCCACACCGGCCGGCTCCTTGAGCATGGTCGAATACACGCCGGGTTCCACTTCAAATACATGGCCCGGGATATACCGCGTGAGGCCGGCGTAGTAACGGATCTCCGATATCGCGCCGGCCATCTCGCCGCGCGACTGGCCGATGACCTTGCCATTCTCCAGCGTGAGCAGCTGCGCCAGGTACTCGGCGCGCTGCTCCAGGCGGTCGGCCCATTTCAGCATCACCATCTGCCGCAACCGTGGATTCTGAGCCCAGTTCGGCAGCTCGAAGGCTTGCGCCGCGGCACGGATCGCTGCGCGCGCGTCCTCGATGCCGCCTGCTGCGAAACTGCCGACGATCTCCTGGTTCGCCGGGTTGATGGTGGTGCCGAATCTGCCGTCCGCGGCGTCGAGCCATGCGCCTTCAATCAGGTTTTTTGCGTTCGCTATTTTCATTACCATCGTCCTCAATGCATTACCGAGCCGCCATCCACGACCAATACCTGGCCGGTAACGAAATCGCTGTCAGGGCAACAGAGATAAACCAGCGTGCCGCACAAATCCTCCGGTGTCGCCTCTCGCTTGATCGCGCGGCTGGCGACATTGTTCTGAACGATAGCGCCCTGCCAGGCGGGATTGGCCAACACGTTCTCACTCATGACCAGTCCGGGCGCCAGGGTATTGACGCGGATGCCGTGATCCCCGAGTTCGCGTGCGAGGCTGCGCGTCATCGCCACGATCGCACCCTTCGATGTCACGTAATGCAGCATCATCGGCGGGCCTTTGAACACCGTGCCGGAAGCAATGTTGACGATTTTGCCGTATTTTCGCTTGCGCATTTCCGGCGTAGCCGCCTTCACGCATTCGAACACGCCGCGCACGTTGACCGCCATCATCCTATCCCACTCGGCGGAATCGATTTCTTCGAACGATTTGAGGGCGACCTTGCCGAACAGCGCGGCATTGTTGACCAGCACATCGAGGCCGCCGAAATGCTCCACTGTCGCCGACACCATTCCGCGCACCGATGAGGGATCGGTGACATCGGCATTGACGGCGAGCGCCCTGCCGCCCTTCTCCTCAATCAGCCTGGCCACGGGGCCGGCATCGATCACGTCTGCCACGGTAACGGCCGCGCCTTCCGCAGCAAGTGCCTGTGCATACTGCGCGCCTATGCCTTGCGCCGCGCCGGTCACGATGGCGACCCGGCCACTCAGTCTTCCCGCTTGCTTCATACACCCTCCTGAGGACTGCCTGTTTCGGCCTGGCGCCGGACCTTTTCCCGATACTCGGGTTTCATTTTGTCGTTCGACATGCCGTTGAAAAGCGTCCCGAAGACCCCTCGGTCCAGATCGCTGGTGCCGAACAGCGCGTCGCAGATCGGAAAGGTCAGGTTGAAATTGTGCGTGCCCATGAATTCCGGATTGTGGTGCATCACATGCATGCGCCGCACAGAATTCACCAGCGGCATGCGATCGAGAAACGGACTGTTCTCGATATGGGACAAGGTGTGGAGCCCTTCATACATGATGAAATAGCCGGCCATGGTCAGCATCACGATGTAACCGGCGTTCGCCGACCACAAATAGCCGAGCACGAGCGCCGCCGGTAACGCTGACAGCACGAACAGCACAGGAGCAAACGGCGGGAACAACAACGCGCGCCAGTGTTGCTGCCCGTTATATTGTAAAGTTTTGTGCGTAAAGAACTGGTGATGCACCGACACATGCCTCTTGTAGACCGCCTTCATGTAGCGCGTCGGCCGGTGCAGCAGGTAACGGTGGCCGGCCCATTCCACCCAATTCCCGAACAGGAAAATCGGAATGACCAGCAGCCACTCGGCCAGCGTGGCGTTGTGGACCTTGTAGATGCACCAGGCCATCACGCCGCCGGTAAACAGGAGCGTAAAAGCGAGATGCATCTCGCCCCGGTACCAGGACGGCGTTTCGCCTACATACTGTTCGCGAAATTCGTTGGAGCGGGAGGTGACTTCGTGATCTCTGTGCATAATAGAAGCTCCTTATTCAAGTCCGAGGAATTTGTCCGCGAACGCCGGATTATTCAGCAGGCTGGCCCGATCTCCTTCCAGCACGGTACGGCCGTTTTCCAGCACGTAGGCGCGTGACGCAAAGTCGAGCGCGCGGTGGATGTTCTGCTCGACGAGCAGGATGGTCACCCCCTCTTCGACAATCCGGTTCAGGGTCTGCAGGATTTCCTCGATCACTCGTGGGGCGACCCCGATAAACGGTTCGTCCAGCAGCAGCAATCGCGGCGCCGACATCAGTGCACGTCCAATCGCCACCTGCTGTTGCTGTCCTCCGCTCAGCTCGCCGGCATTCTGCTTTTGTTTCTCTTTCAGGATGGGGAATAGCGAAAACACTTTTTCGATGCTGTCATCAAGCTTCTTGCGCGCATGCAGCGCATACGCCCCCATCGTCAGATTCTCGTACACGCTCATCGCCGGAAAAAGACGCCGGCCCTCGGGCACCAGCGCGATCCCGGCACCCACGGTATCGGAGGTTGTGAATTTACCAAGCGACTTGTTTTCGTAGAAGATCGCACCTTCGCGCACTGGATAGAGCCCGACGATCGCGCCTATAGTGGTGGACTTTCCTGCGCCGTTGGCGCCGAGCAGCGCAACCCGCTCGCCCTGGTCGACCCGCAGGCTCACATCCCAAAGTGCACGTAACTTGCCGTGGTCGACAGCGATGTTTTTCACTTCCAGCATTACGCCGCCTCCGCCGCCCGCGAGCCCAGGTATGTTTTCAATACACGTTCGTTTTTCACGACTTCCTCCAGAGGACCGTCGGCGATCACCGAGCCCTGCTCCAGCACGACCACGCGGTCCACCACTTGCGCCAGCGCTGAAAAAATATGCTCGACCCAAATGACGGTAATGCCGTAACGGTCACGCACATGGCGTATATGTTCGACGAAGCGTTTAACTTCCGCCGGGGTCAATCCCGATGCGACCTCATCCACCAGGAGCAGTTTTGGCTTGCACGCGAGTGCGCGGGCAAACTCAAGCGCTTTCTTTTCCTGCAGCGACAACGCGTCCGCGCGGTCGGTCAGGCGGTGGCTCAGCTCGGCATAGGCGACGAACTCGCGGGCCTGCTCAAAGGCCTCTCCCGGCGACAGCGCCTCATCGTGAAACATCAGTGGAATCGCGATGTTTTCCTGGACCGTCAGGTCGCCGAAGGGTCGCGGAATCTGGTGAGTGCGACCAACCCCGAGTCGCGCGATCTGGTCGCGGCGCAGGTCGCCCAGGTTGCTGCCCGCAAAACGCAGTTGTCCGCCGGTCGGTTCATATACTTTCGAAATGCAATTGAATAGCGTCGTCTTGCCGGAACCGTTGGGACCGATCAGGCCGATGATCTCGCCCTCCATGACCGTGAGGTCGATGTCGTTCACCGCGACGTTGCCGCCGAATTCCATGCGTACTTTCTCGCACACGAGCAGCGGGACGCCAGGCCGCGGTTCGTTGCGGGCGAGCGGAAGCGTGCCTGTGGGTTGGGCAGGACCTGCCGCCATACGCTCACCGATAAATTTGTGATGCTCATGACTCAGCACTGAAAGCCAGCGTGAATTGCGCACCCAGCCGGCGCGCAGTATCCCGCCGGGCATGTATCGCCCGATCAAAAGAATGATCGCGCCGTACACCGTCGCATGCAGGATATGCATGCGCACCAGCAGCCATTGCTGCAGGCAGGCGAGAATGATGACGCCCGCCAGCGGTCCCCAGCGCAACCCGGACCCGCCAAACAGCACCATCGCGATTGGTATCAACGCGACATTGAGACCGAACACGGTGGGCGGATCGATATAGCTCATCTGCCATGCCTGGGTCGCGCCGGCAAGCGCTGCGAACGCCGCGCTCAGCGCGAGCGCCTTCATTTTCACCGGCGCAATGCGCACGCCGAGCACCTCGGCCACGTCTTCATCGTTACGGATGCTCTTGAGCGCATAGCCGAAGCGGATGTGATTGATCCAGATCGTGACCGCGAATGTGATCACGCATACTGCAAGCGCAATCAGGTAGGTCTGCACCATCACGCTCTGGATCGGCAACACGATGCCGTCGCCGCCCTTGGTAATCGGCGTCAGGTTATACGCGAGCAGCTCGGCCAGCGGCAGCAATGCCAGCGTCGCAAACGCAAAGTAGTCACCGCGCAGCCGGAACAACGGCACCGCGACCAGGAATGCAAGAATCACCGTGAATGCCACCGCGGCAATGATCGCGAATGCCGATGGAAACTTGCCGACCAGCGCGATCGCAAACACGTAGGCGCCAATCCCATAAAAACAGTAATGCCCGAGATTGACGTAGCCCATTTCCCCGGCGACCCAGTCCCAGCTCTGCGCGAGGATGTAGGCGATCAGCACCGTGAACACGAACGAGGTCAGATATGCGGTCCCGAAGAATGGCACCAGCGCGAGCGCGGCTACCGCGACGAACGCGATCAGCCACTGTGTGGGCCTGCCGCCGCTCATACGCTCCTCCTTTTTATACCGTCGGGATACGCGACCAGGATCATGAGCATCAGCACCACGCTGACGGCCGGCGCCCATTCAGGCTTCCACAACAACCCGGTCATGCTTTCCGCTACGCCGAGGAATATCCCCGCCAATAGCGCGCCACGCAGGTTGCCGATCCCGCCGAGAACGATGATGGTGAACGCCTTCACGGTCAACGGAAAACCCATGTAGGGGCTGACCGGAAATGACATCGCATATAGCACGGCGGCCACCGCCACCGTGGCAGACCCGAATGCGAACGTCAGCGCTTTCAGGCGCGTGCTGTTGACCCCGCAGATCTGCGCGCCCACCTGTTCTTGCGTGACGGCGCGTATGCCTCGCCCGAACCAGGTGCGCGTCAGGAACAGGTGCATGACGATGGTCAGTGCCGCAATCCCGAGCAGGATGTACAGCTGCGTGGTCGAAATGATGATTTCGCCTGCCTCGAAAGCTTCAAAGCGCAGCGCGATATTGCGCTGGGTCGAGCCGGCCAGCACCGTGGTGATGTCGCTGATGATCAGCATCGCACCCACCGTGACCAGCACATTGCCGACCGTTGCCTCGAAGTGGTTGCGCTTCCCCAGTGGATGCAGCAGGGTCATGTAGAACAGGTAACCGAACACGAATACCGTCGGTGCCAGCGCCAGTATGATGAAGGCCGGATGCATCTTTGCGCTGGTGAACAGGATGCTGGCGACCACGCCGCTCACTGCGAGCAAGGTGCCGTGTGCGAAATTGAGGATGCGGACTATGCCGTAAATCAGGGACAGGCCGAATGCGACCAGCGCGTAGAGTCCGCCGAGCAGCACTCCGCCCAGCAAGACCTGGATGATGACTTCTGGTGTCATGGTTGTTTTTAAGAGTCCGCGTGGGGCACCGAGTGCCCACGCTATGAGATTGCGAGCTGTGACAGACCAGACGGTGGTTTTTCACTGCTTGATATTCCACTGCCCCTCCCCTTCAAGGGCGCCCGGCGCAGGGGAGGGAGCAGTGCGTCCCAATGCCGGCAGCAAAGCTCTACCGCCAGGTGGGTGAAGGCCAGATCACCTTGCCGGTGGCGATCTCCGGCGGCCATACGATGGCTGTCTTCCCGCTTTGCATCTGCAGCGTGTACGCGCCGTTACTCATCGGGAAGCCGCGTTCATCAAACACGAT
>JAQGMD010000192.1 GCA_028292565.1 Burkholderia sp.
TTGGCCAATCAGCCCATATATAGTACGCTGCGACATTATTAAATGTAACCAACAATTACATTCAGGTGGCAGCATACGTTATCCGGCGACGTGGCCGGTAACAAACAAATCGATGGCCGCGCAAAGGGAGACTGATATGCAAAACAAGCGCACAAAGGTATTCAGGGTTGGCATGCTGTCCGGACTGATCGCGATCGTACTGGCTGCGGGCGGATGTGGTAATCGGCAGTCTGCTGAAGCGTTGATTTCTGAGGCAAAGGCGTTCCGGGAGAAGGGCGACAACAATTCCGCGATCATTCAGTTAAAGAACGCTCTCCAGAAGAACCCTGACGACGCGCAAGCGCGTTATCTGCTCGGCGCGACTTATGTGGACACGGGCGATCCGGTGTCAGCCGAAAAGGAACTCCGCAAGGCGCTGAGTCTGGGCATGAATGAGCCAAACCTCGCCACCAGCCTGGGCAAGGCCTTGTACATGCTTGGGCAATACCAGAAGGCGTTAAGCGAAACCGACCTGGCCGTCTCGCAGAGAGCTGATTCCGGTCTGCTGACGTTGCGTGGCGACGCGTATCTTGCGCTGGGCAAGCCCGCGGAAGCGAAGCAAGCGTTTGAGCGCGCGTTGACCGCGCAAGCCAACTTTCCCGAGGCGCTTATAGGACTTGCGAGACATGCGCTGATGCAGAAGGACGTTGGAGCCGCAATGCAATTTGCCGAGAGGGCCGCTGCCTCCAATCCGAAAAACCCGAAAACCTGGTCCTTTAAAGGCGACCTGTTACGCGCCCAGGGAAAAGTGGATGACGCGCTCGCTGCTTTTGACGAGGTTCTCAAATTGAGTCCCGGTGACCATCGGGCACATCTCGCAAAGGCGGCATTGGAAATCAATACCCGTAAATTCGCCGCAGCCCGGGCCAACATCGAAGCGGCTCGAAAAACCGCTGGCCGCGACCCGGCTGTGTTGTATACACTCGCGGTGCTTGACCATACTGAAGGCAAGAACGCAGCCGCATGGGAGTCGTTACAGCAAGTGCTGCGCGTGGCGCCCAAACATCCGCCAAGCCTCTTGTTGGCGGGAACAGTCCAGTCGGCATTGGGTTCGAATCAACAAGCCGAACATTATTTGAAAAGCTATCTGGAACAGAATCCGAGGAATCTGACGGCGCTCAGGTTGTATGCGGCGACCCTGTTCAGGAATGGCGACGGGGAACGCGCAAGCAGTCTGATTGCTTCGGCGCTCAAGGAAGAGCCGCAGAATGCTGACCTGTTGGCGCTCGCCGGCGAGACGGAGATGCGCACCGGGAATTTCCGTAAAGCGACCGAATACTTCGAGAATGCCAAGGAATTGGCGCCGAACAAATCGATGATCCATACCGCTCTTGGAGCCAGCAGGCTTGCCCAGGGAGACAACGCACGCGCGATCGCAGACCTCGAAGCATCGCTGGATGTCGACCCGAAATCGCGGCAGGCCAGCATGATGCTGCTGATGACGCATGTGCGGCAGAAGCAGTTCGACAAGGCTCTCGCCGTAATCAATAAGCTTGAGAAAGCGCAGCCGAATGATCCGCTCGTGCATAACGTCAAAGGCGGTATCTACAGTGCGAAGAAGGACACGGCCGCGGCACGCGCCAGCTTCGAGAAGGCGGTGTCGCTGCAACCGAATTATTTCTCAGCTGTGTCGAACCTCGCGCAGCTTGACGTGCAAGAGAAGAAACCGGAGGCGGCGAAGAAGCGGATTGAGTCTTTCCTCGAGTCCAATAGCAAGAATGTGGCGGCAATGACGGCCCTGGCGAGTCTTGCGAGTTTGCAGAAACGTCCTGAGGAGGCCACCCGTTGGCTGGAGCGCGCCAGCAACGAGAACCCCGGTCAAATGCAACCGGCGATGCGGCTTGGAGGCTATTATCTGAATATCGGGCAGATGGCAAAAGCGCTCGAGCTGGCGCAAAAACTTCAAGCGGCTCATCCCGGTGATGCCCAGGCCCTCGACTTCCTGGCGCAAGTGCAGGTGGCAAACGGCGACAAGACCGGTGCGCTCGAGAGCTACAACAAAATCGCGGCTGCAGCGCCCAATTCCGCAACGGTCCAATACCGTATAGGTTCCATCCATCTGTCGATGCAGGACGAGGCGGCCGCGATTACGCATCTTAAAAAGGCGCTATCGATCAAGCCGCACTATGTCGAAGCCCAGCTTACCCTGGCCGCATTAGATGCCCGCAGAGGTGACCATGAGAGCGCGCTTGCGACGGTAAGGAAACTGCAAACCCAGGCACCGAAGTCGCCGATAGGCTATGAGTTTGAGGGAGATATCTTCGTGGCGCAGAAGAAATACCCGCAGGCCATCAAAGCCTATGAACAGGCGCTTGCCAAGGGCAAGAACGGCTTGACGATGATAAAAATCCACGACGCATACAGAAGGTCGGGAAATGACAAGGAGGGCATGACGCGATTGGTTCAGTGGGTGAAAGACAATCCAGCTGATTCCGCCTTGCGCCTCCATCTCGGGACGGTGCACCTTGTGAACAAGAAGAACAAATCCGCGATTGAGCAGTTTGAGGCGATTCTTCAGCAAAGCCCGTCGCATGTGGCGGCTTTGAACAACCTTGCACTGGCATACCATCATGAGCGGGACCCGCGCGCATTGGAATACGCCGAAAAGGCGTATCAGCTCGCGGAGACGAGCGCGCCTGTGATGGATACATTAGGGTGGATATTAGTGGAACAGGGGAATACCTCGCATGGCTTGCCTCTGTTGCAAAAGGCAGCTTCATTGGCGCCCGCGTTTTCTGACATACGGTATCACCTAGCCCAGGCACTGGCGAAGTCCGGCGACAACGCGGGTGCGAAAAAAGAGCTCGAGCAACTGCTGGCGTCGGGAAAAACGTTTGCCGGAGTCGACGACGCAAAACAGTTGCTCAGGCAGCTTCAATAACCCTCGGTCCGATATTGGAGACTCAAAGGACTTTTGTTCGGACGATCGTGGCAAGCATGCCGATGAGCCCCGCGGTTTCGATGTCCTGGGGGGCGTTGTAGCGACCTGATCGCTACAGGAGATGAATCAATGTTTGGAATACGCAGAAGAGATAGCAAAAAAGTATTCAGTAATACCATTGCAGTCGTATTTGATCGTCACGATGAAATCGCCGGAAGAAGAAAATCACAGAAAGACAAAATTGACAATGTCGTATTGAGTCAAAAGGATTTCCGGATTCGCCTTGCGAATACCGATGTCGGCC
>JAQGMD010000263.1 GCA_028292565.1 Burkholderia sp.
CGATCAGCGTCAAGCCGTCCTATGGCCTGGCCGATGAACAGATTACGCAAATGCTGCAGGACTCGTTCGCGTCGGCCGACGTCGACATGAAGCTGCGCGCATTGCGGGAAGAGCAGGTGGAAGCCGAAAGGATCGTGCTGGCCACCCAGTCGGCGCTCGATGCCGACAGCAAGCTGCTGACGGAAGCCGAGCGCGAAGCGGTGATTGCCTTGATGGACCAGGTGCGCAGCAAGGCGCAGGGCGACGATCACGACGCGATCAAGGCGGCGGTGGAAAAGCTCGGAAACGGTACCGAAGAGTTCGCCGCACGGCGGATGGATCGCAGCGTTCGCGCCGCGCTGGCCGGCAAGAGGCTGGACGAAGTCGCGTAAAGAAAAAATTCAGAATAAAGGTCCGGCCCAGCCGGAACGACACATCATCATCGAGGTAAAACCAAGTGGCTCAAATCGTTGTTCTTCCCCATCCCACCCTTTGCCCCGAGGGCGCCGTCATCGAAGCACCCAAAGGCAAGACGATCTGTGATGCGCTGCTCGAGGCCGATATCGACATCGAGCACGCGTGCGAAAAGTCATGCGCATGCACGACCTGCCATGTGGTGATACGCGAGGGCTATGGTTCGCTTAACGAGCCGCAGGAAAAAGAAGAAGACCTGCTCGACCGGGCGTGGGGACTGGAAGCGACTTCGCGCCTGTCATGCCAGGCGACTGTGGACACCGAGGATCTCGTTATCGAGATTCCGAAATATACGATCAATCAGGTCAGTGAGAATCACTGATACGGGCTTGCGTTCACAATAATAAGGGGCTCAACATGAAATGGACCGACACCATCCGCATTGCGGAAGAATTGCACGACAAATTTCCGGAAGTAGATCCGCTGAAAGTGCGCTTCACCGACCTTCATAAGTGGGTATGCGAACTCGACGAGTTCGATGACGACCCGAATCGTTCAGGCGAGAAGATTCTGGAAGCGATCCAGATGGCTTGGATCGAGGAAGCGCAGTAGTCGTACGCAACAGGCCTGATCCCTGCCCCCTGAAATGTAGGTTGAGATCTGCGGCGCGCGCCAATCCCAACCTACGGCCTGCGCCCGCCCCAGATGTCTATTCCTACCGGTTCGCAACCTGCAGCGGGATAGAGATGATCAGCGCCGTCCCCTTATCCTTGTCGCTGTCGATTACCAGGTCGCCTCCCAATGCACTGGTACGCTCCTCAATACCCACCAGCCCGAACGAATTGGACTTCCTGCGGCAATCGGGATAGATGCCGATGCCGTTGTCCGCAACGCGCATGCAGACGGTATTTCCCTTCCTGTGCAATGCGATGTGCACGCTGCTTGCCTGCGCATGCCGGATCACGTTGGTCAGTGACTCCTGCAGGATCCGAAACAGTGCTGTGGCGCGAGTGTCATCCAGATCAATATCGTGCTCATCCATCGACAGCTCGCAGGCTATTCCGGTGCGGCGCTCGAAATCCTTTACCTGCCATTCGATCGCCGCGTTCAGCCCCAAGTCGAGCACCGTAGGCCGCAGGTTGTTGATGGTCGAGCGGACCGCTTTCATCGTGGCGTCGATCTGATCCAACGCGGCGCTGACTCGCTTGTCGAGTCGCGGATGAGCGTTTTCGGTGCGCGTATGCAGCATGGAGACATCGAGCCGCAGCGCCAGCAGATTCTGCCCGAGGTCATCATGAATTTCCCGCGCGATGCGCGTGCGCTCATCCTCGCGCACGCGCTCCTGGTAGGACACCAGCTGACGCAGCATCTGCTTCGAGTGCTGCAGCGCTTCTTCGATTTTCTTGCGCTCCGTGATGTCTGTGCAGCTGCCGATGAAGCCGACGAATTCGCCCAGTGGCGAGAAGCGGGGCACGCCGTTGGCAAGAACGTGACGGTAGCTTCCATTAGCGGCGCGCAGCCGATACTCGGTGCTGAAAGCCTGCTGCGCCTCGAATGCGGCCGCGTGCATTTCAACGCATTCCTCCAGATCATCCGGATGGATACCTCCGGTCCATCCTCCTCCGACTTCCTGCTCCAGCGTGCGTCCGGTGAAGTCGAGCCACACCTTGTTGAACCACAGGAAGCGGTTATCCGACATGGTGATCCAGATGAGCACCGGGGCCGAGTCGGCCATGACGCGAAAGCGCTCCTCACTTTCCACCAACGCGAGTTCGGCCTGCCTGCGTTCGTTAATGTCGAGCATCACCAAGCGGCACGTCTTTCCTGATTTATCTGCGGTCGCTTCGATATGCGCGTACAGAGGCTTCCGGTCTGCGTTCAGGAAAGCGACATCGTGCGTTTCCTTCGCATGGCCCTCGAATACTTTTTTCAGGAAGGCGGTAAATGCGGCGCGCGATTCAGGGTCGATGAAGAGTTGTAATTGCCCGCCGACCAGTTCAGAGCGCAACATCCCCAGGAGGTTGCCGGCAGTCAGGTTGGCTTCGCAAATTGCCCCGCCTCGATCCAGCATGAAATAACCCACCGGGGCGAAATCGTACAGATCCGCATAACGCGCCATGGACGGCTGGATGTCGATGCGCGCTGATTGCCGTTCATTCTCGTGCAGCCTGTAACCAGGCGCGAGGAACTCCGCGCCATCGAACTGCTTCCCGGTGCGTGTATCGGGCACACCCGATTGACTTGCCTTGAGTGTGCTCGTCGTGTAACTCACCCGTTGCTGATGCGATGGTGCGGCACCCTTTGACTTCTTACTGTGTTTCACTCATTTCCCTCCTGACACCGCGGGGCTATTCTCCCTGGTTCGGCGGTTAAGAACTGCGCGCCTCGGCGCTGTTCCTCATGTCACACTTTCGATTGCAAATATTGCATTTGGAGTACATCGTGGTTCCGCTTGTGAAGCCGGCCGCCGACGACTGGTGGATTTTATAATAATAGCGCGCGCTGGATGCGCCCGACGCAACGTGATACAAACGGCAAATAAAACAGGCGGCCCACGGCCGCCTCCCTTGCCATGCCTGGCTGTCCGAACATGAATCAGGCGCGCGAGGTCAATTTACCGTTGACTACCCTGACGCGATCGCCGGTATTCCAGCCGGGCTGCGCCGCATACGGGAAGGTACGGATCTTTCCGTCTTCCATGCGTACGCGCACCTGATAAGTGGTGGTCGCACGCGCATGCTTCTCGACTTCATTTCCTGCATAGCCTCCGCCTACCGCGCCGGCAACCGTCGCCAGTGTTTTGCCATTGCCGCCGCCAACCTGGTTGCCCAACACACCGCCGAGTACCGCGCCGGCTGCGATGCCTACGCCACTGCCTTCGCCTTTTTGCTTGATCGCCTGCACCGATTCAATCCGGCCGCAGCTTGCGCAGATGCTTGGCGCCTCGGCGTGCTGGCGCGATTGCGATTGCTTGTTCTGTGTCGTACGCGGTGCAGGTTCGCGAATATCGTCTGTCACAATTTTGGTTTGTGCCTTTGAATCAACCAGCGCGGCCGGTGAAGTCGCAGCCGTGGCGACAGCAGGAGCATTCGATGCGGTGAGGGCAGTGGTTGGTGCCGAGGTGCTGTGCGAGTTCGGAATCAATCCCGTCACTGCGGCAACGCCTGCGAGGCTTACCAGCATGACCGACACAGCGGCGCCCGCCATGAGCGGATGGATGCGATTGCTTGTTTTCTTTTCTTCCATGGCTTTCCTCCTTTGAGATGCGCGTGATGTTCGCGCCTATGAATGAATTATCAAAGGTAATGCCATGCAAACATAGTGGGAGAGTGTTTAAGCTGTAAATGTTTGTAACGAAGTTTGTTTTTCGCCAATAGAAACGTGGCGCGGCACAGACACCGACGAGAAAAAAGGGCCGCAAATGCGGCCCTTCGTATTGTTCAACCACCCGAAGCTTAGTCTTCGCGGCGCAGGTGCGGGAACAGGATCACGTCTCGAATGTTCGGCGAGTCGGTGATCAACATCATGAGGCGATCGATGCCGATGCCGCAGCCGCCGGTCGGGGGCATGCCATATTCCAGCGCACGGATGTAATCGGCGTCGTAATACATCGCCTCTTCATCGCCCGCATCCTTGGCCGCAACCTGTGCCTGGAAGCGGGCAGCCTGGTCTTCCGCATCGTTCAGCTCGGAGAAGCCGTTCGCAATCTCGCGGCCGGTGATGAACAGCTCGAAGCGTTCGGTAATGCCCGGCACGGTATCGGATGCGCGCGCGAGCGGCGACACTTCGACCGGATAATCGATGATGTAGGTCGGCTCCCACAATTGCGATTCAGCAGTCTCTTCAAAAAGCGCCAGTTGCAACGCACCGAGGCCGGCAGTCGCAAACGGCTTGACGCCGAACTTCTTCAGTTCCTCTTTCAGGAAATTCGCATCCTGCAGTTGTACGTCCGTGTACTGCGGCGCGAATTTGTTAATCGCCTGCACGATGGTCATGCGGTGGAACGGCTTGCTCAGATCCAGTTCGCGTCCCTGGTAGGTAAGGGATGCGGTGCCGTGCGCATCGATGGCGGCCTGGCGAATCACGGCTTCGGTGAAATCCATCAGCCAGCGATAATCGACATACGCCGCATAGAATTCCATCATCGTGAATTCCGGATTGTGGCGCGGCGATACGCCTTCATTGCGGAAGTTGCGGTTGACTTCGAACACGCGTTCGAATCCACCCACCACCAGTCGCTTCAGGTACAGCTCCGGCGCGATGCGCAGGAACATTTGCATGTCGAGCGCATTGTGGTGCGTGATGAAAGGCTTGGCAGCCGCACCGCCTGGAATGGCGTGCAGCATCGGTGTTTCGACTTCCATGAAGCCATGCTCGGACATGAATCGGCGGATCGACGACATCGCGGCGGTACGCGCCTTGAAAGTGCGGCGCGTGTCTTCGCTCATGATCAGGTCGACATAGCGCTGCCGATATTTGGTTTCCTGGTCTGAAAGGCCGTGGAATTTGTCCGGCAGAGGACGCAGCGATTTCGTCAGCAGGCGCAGGTTGGTGACCTTGATCGACAGCTCGCCGACCTTGGTTTTGAACAGCACGCCTTCTGCGCCGAGGATGTCGCCGAGGTCATAATGCTTGAATGCCCCGTGCGCTTCCGGACCCGCCAGGTCGTCGGTGATGTAGAGCTGGATACGGCCGTCGGCCTTCTGGCCGGATGCATCCTGGATGGTGGCGAACGAAGCCTTGCCCATCACGCGTTTGAGCATCATGCGGCCGGCGACGGCTACCTTGACCGGTTGTGCTTCGAGTGAAAGATTGTCGAGTTCGCCGTACTGCGCGTGCAGGTCCGCGGCCTTGTGCTGCGGGCGAAAATCGTTCGGGAAGGCGACGCCCTGGCCGCGTATCGCCGCGAGCTTGGCGCGGCGCTCCGCAATGATCGAATTTTCGTCTTGTGCGGGTACCGCGGTTTCGTTTGGTGTAGTCATGACTATATGCAGTTTATTCGTGGGCAAAGAGCGCGTGAGCAATGAGCGGCTTACACACCTTGCTTGAGTGACGCGGCAATGAAGTCGTCAAGCTCGCCATCGAGCACGGCTTTGGTATTGCCGGTTTCGAAGTTGGTGCGCAAGTCCTTGATGCGGGACTGGTCGAGCACATACGAACGGATCTGGTGCCCCCAGCCGACGTCGGTCTTCGAGTCTTCCAGCTTTTGCTGCTCGCTCATGCGCTTGCGAAGTTCCAGCTCGAACAGACGCGATTTCAGCATCTCCCACGCTTCCGCGCGGTTGCGGTGCTGGCTGCGGTCGTTCTGGCACTGGACCACGATGCCCGATGGCGCGTGCGTCAGGCGCACTGCGGAATCGGTCTTGTTGATGTGCTGGCCGCCGGCGCCGGATGCGCGGTAGGTGTCCACACGCACATCTGCCGGGTTGATATCGATGTCGATCGATTCGTCCACTTCCGGATACACGAAAATGCTGGAGAACGAGGTATGGCGTCCGTTGGCGGAATCGAAGGGCGACTTGCGCACCAGCCGGTGTACGCCGGTTTCGGTACGCAGGAAGCCGTAGGCATAATCGCCTTCGACTTTCAGGGTCGCGGTCTTGATGCCGGCGACCTCGCCATCCGACTGCTCCATGATTTCGACTTTGAAGCCCTTGCGCTCGCAATAGCGCAGATACTGGCGCAGCAGCATCGACGCCCAATCCTGCGCCTCGGTGCCGCCGGCGCCGGCCTGGATATCGACGAAGCAACTGTTGGGATCCATCGGATTGGAAAACATCCGGCGGAATTCCATGCCTTCGACCAGCTTCGCCAGTTTTTCCGTATCCTGTTCAATCGAGACGATGGTGTCTTCGTCGTGCTCTTCACGCGCCATCCCGAACAGGTCGCGTGCGTCGCGCAATTCGGATTCGATTTTGGTGAGGGTGTGGACGATCGCTTCCAGCGATTTCTTTTCCTTGCCGAGGTCCTGCGCACGCTTCTGGTCGTTCCAGACGGTAGGGTCTTCCAGCTCGGCGTTGACTTGTTCGAGTTTCTCCGACTTCACATCGAAGTCAAAGATACCTCCGAAGTTCGGCTTCGCGGGCAGTAAGGTCCGCGAGCAGGGCTGAGAGGGAATTTAAGCGTTCTGCTTCCATGATGATTTCTTCTGCGATCAAACCTTAGATTATACCCGAGCGGATAAGCTATCAGCCGCCTGACGCGCCATTGGACGCTTTGTACCCCGCACTTTTGCGGATGCCGCGAGATAACCGGGCATTCATTGCCAAAAAATAAATGGCTGCAGTTGTCCTTCAGGCAGGTTCCGCAAATTCCACCATCAATTGCACCTTGGTCACGCCGTTGTATTCGTTCGCATCAAGGCGGTAGGCAACCCGGGCCCGCTCGGGCAGATCATCCACATGGCCGAACCAGATCGCGTCGTAGCGGCGGTTGTCTTTTTCCAGTGTCAGCTTGAGATGCTTTTCTTTCAGGATGCGCTGGTTAAGCACGCGGAATTCGTCGCAGAAGACCGGCGGCGCGAAGCCCTGGCCCCACACCTGCGTGTCCAGCAGTTCAATGAACTGGGTCGTGCAATAAGCGTCCTCCAGCGAGCCGTCGGTTTCCAGCACGCGTTCCAGCTGGTTTTTGGTCAGCGAGCTCTTGCCGACTTCCTCGAACGCGGCGCCGAAGGCCTCGAAAGCATCGGCCCGTATCGTCAGGCCGGCTGCCATCGCGTGGCCGCCGAATTTCTGGATCAGGGTCGGCGCATGTTTGGAGACCAGGTCGAGCGCGTCGCGCAGATGGAAGCCGGCGATCGAGCGGCCGGAACCCTTGATCAGGCCGTCGCCACCGGGGGCGAAGGTGATGGTCGGGCGATAAAACTTGTCTTTCAGGCGCGAAGCGACGATGCCGATGACGCCCTGATGCCAGGAATCGTCGAATACGCTGATCGTGGTTTTGTCGCTTGGATCGAAGCTGTCGAGCAAGATAAGCGCCGTGTCCTGCATGTCGGCTTCGATATCGCGCCGCTCGCGATTGATCGTGTCGAGCTGTTGCGCAATCGCCCATGCGCGGCCTTCGTCGTCGGTGGTCAGGCATTCGATGCCGAGCGACATGTCGGCCAGCCGTCCCGCCGCATTCAGGCGCGGTCCAAGTGCGAAGCCCAGATCAAACGGCGTCGCGCGGCGCGCTTCCCGCCCCGCGGCACGGAACAGGGCGGCGACGCCCGCGTGCATACGGCCGCTACGCATACGCTTCAGGCCTTGTGCAACCAGGATGCGGTTGTTGGCGTCGAGCTTCACAACGTCGGCCACGGTGCCTAGTGCGACCAGGTCGAGCAGGGAGTCGAGCTTCGGCTGTGTCTCCGCAGTGAAGACGCCGCGCCGGCGCAACTCGGCACGCAGCGCGAGCAGCACATAGAACATCACTCCGACGCCGGCCAGGTTCTTGCTCGGAAAGCCGCAGTCCGGCTGGTTAGGATTGACGATCACTCGCGCCGCCGGCAATTTATCGCCGGGCAGGTGATGGTCGGTCACGACCACTTCAATGCCGCGCCGGTTGGCTTCCGCCACGCCGTCGATGCTGGCAATGCCGTTGTCCACGGTCACGATGATGTCGGGCGATTTCTCGCGTGCCGTCAATTCGACGATCTCGGGCGTGAGGCCGTAGCCGTACTCGAAACGGTTCGGTACGATGAAATCGACTACCGCTCCCAGTGCGCGCAACCCGCGCAGTCCGACTGCGCAAGCCGTTGCGCCGTCACAGTCGTAGTCGGCGACGATCACCATTTTTTTTCGGGCGCCGATCGCGTCGGCGAGGAAAACCGCTGCGGCATCGATATGCAGCAGGCCCGACGGCGCGATGAGCGAGGTCAGGTCGCTTGCGAGCTCCTTTACATCGGCCAGGCCGCGTGCTGCGTAAAGCCGTGCGAGGACCGGGTGGATTCCTTGTTGCCTCAATAATTCAGAGGTGCGGAACGGATAGGGGCGGGTGGCGATACGGGTCATGAAAGAAGCGGTGCGAGTGAGGGCTGGACCCAGAATTTACGGAGCGACGGCCGGCTAGCCGTGAACGTCGATGTGCGCGCGTGATGGGTGAGTATCAATGATAACTGATCGATCTTTCCGGATTTTAATGAGGCGAGCAACGGCGCCAGCCAATTCGTTTCCGCCGCGTGCAGCTGGTCGAGCCATTGCGACCAATCATTTGCCAATGCCGGCTCGAGCAAAGCGTCAAGCACGAGCAAACCGCGGTGCGGCGCATGCGTGATGATATCGGATGGCGTCGCAGCCGACATCGGCTTTGCGGAAAACCGGCCGAAGGCGCGCATCCATCCGTCGAGATTGAAAACCTGGGAGTAGGGGGTCGGGGATGCTTCCACAGTAGCGGGTGTGCCGCCCCACAGCCATATCGAGTTGACCGGTCTGATGCCGCGTGCTTCGCGCTCCGCATTCACCTCGTGGGTGAACCAGTGCATCTGGACTTCATTCTGCAGCTTGCGCCAGTCGCGCTCGCCGGGGCCTTTCGGCATCCAGATGTCGATGTTATGCCCACTCGCCGCGTCGGGTGTCGAGGTCTGCAGCTGACCCCATTCATCGGCCCGGGCAAACCAGGTTTTTGCGTTTGCATAAAGCAAAGTCTTCCCGGTTTCGGAAAACAGCGGCTGCGCCATGTCGAACAAGGCCCGGGATTCCTGCTCGCTGAGGGGAACTTGCCGCGAATCAGTGAGTACCAGGTGATCGCGCGCGACATGGATGTGTACCGGATTCAAGATGAACCACACGCCTGCTTCAGCAGGCAAGCCGAAGGCCTGCATCGCCGCCACCGCAATCGGTGGGCTGCCGTTGCCGCTTTCCAGTCCGAATTGACGCGCAAGCCACGTCTCATGCGGAAGCGCACGGGAAAAATCTTCATAGGTTTGGTGGCGGGACGCCGCACTTTGCGATTTCGCGCGGCCGATCAGGGTGGCCAGAGCGGGAGTTTTTAATTCGCGGAATAAATCGGCGGCCAATTCTTCGGGGGGCAGGCCGAAAGGCAGCAGGATATCTAGATGACTCATGGCGCGATTCTAGGGCAAAGACCGCGCGGACGTGCAATATGTTCGGTGCCACGGTGCTGTCGTTTTCGCATCGCGCATCGCGGTTGAGTGCGCGGGAAGAACGGGCTGGGGCGACGGGGATGAGCGTATATTGTGCGATGGTCGTGCCGACTGTCGACGACGCGATGCACTACATCATGCAGTGAATCCGCAGGGAATCCATGTCAAAACTTGCATGTAAGTACTTGATTTGTAAGCCTCAGGTTGTCATTTCCATACAGTTTTCATGCCCGTTCGACTAGCGGTAAGCACTTGATTCTATTGCGAAATGTCCTGTTCATCCGTTTCGTTGTATGGCACACTGCGGGCTGCAAAAGAAGTTGTTAAAAATCTACTCGCCAGATCTTTTCGAATCCGGAACACATCCAAAGGATTCCTGACAACTTCCTCCAGGAGTTTTTCACATTGAGCATTATTAGAAATCTGCCATTCGAATGGCTGGTCGGCATGCGCTACACCCGAGCCGGAAAGCGCGGCGGCCGCAACAGTTTTATTTCATTCATTTCACTGATTTCGATGGCGGGCATCGCGCTTGGCGTCGCTGCACTGATCGTCGTGCTGTCGGTGATGAATGGATTCCAGAAGGAAGTACGCGACCGCATGCTGTCAGTGTTGTCGCATATCGAAGTGTACGACGCATCGGGCAGCATGCCGGACTGGAAGCTTTCGGCAACCGAGGCATTCCAGCACAAGGAAGTCAAAGGCGCGGCGCCCTACGTGGCAGGACAGGCGATGATGACGCGGGACGATACTGTGCGCGGCGTCGTCATTCGCGGCGTGCTGCCGGAGGAAGAGCCGAAGGTATCGGATGTGGCATCCCAGGTGCGCGAGGGTAGCTTCAACAGTCTGCAATCGGGTGAATTCAATATCGTGCTCGGCAAGGAACTCGCGCGCGGACTGCACGTTGAGGTCGGCGACAAGGTGACCATGATCGCCCCGCAAGGCCAGGTGACGCCGGCCGGTGTGTTGCCGCGGCTGAAGCAGTTCACCGTCGGCGCGATATTCGAGGCGGGACACAACGAGTATGACTCGAGCCTGGCGTTCATCCATATCGACGACGCGATGCGGATGTTCAGGTTGGATGCGCCGTCCGGATTGCGACTGAAGATCGAAGACATGCAGCGCGCGCCGCAGGTAGCCCAAGACCTGTCGCGCATGTTGAGCGGCAATCTCTACATCCTCGACTGGTCGAAACAGAACCGCACGTGGTTTGCCGCGGTGCAGACCGAGAAGCGCATGATGTTCATCATCCTGACGCTGATCATCGCCGTCGCCGCATTCAACCTGGTATCCACGCTCGTCATGACGGTGACAGACAAACAAGCCGATATCGCAATCCTGCGGACGCTCGGCGCGTCGCCGAAATCGATCATGAAGATCTTCATGATTCAGGGCGCCCTGGTCGGACTGCTGGGCACTGCCATCGGTGTGGGGCTCGGCGTCCTGGTCGCACTCAATGTCGATGTGATCGTGCCCTTTATTGAAAGGCTGCTCGGGGTGCAGTTTCTTTCCAAGGATATTTACCTGATCACCTCGCTGCCTTCCGACTTGCGCTGGCCGGATGTGTGGACCATCGGCGGAGTCGCGGTGGTGCTCGCGTTTCTTGCAACCTTGTATCCAAGCTGGCGCGCTGCCGGCGTTCGGCCCGCGGAAGCGCTGCGCTACGAGTAAGACGGAAAAAATAATGAATGAAATCGTGTTGTCGTGCAGGGGACTTGCAAAAACGTTCACCCAGGGGAAGTACTCGGTCGATGTGTTGAAAAGCGTAGACTTTGATGTCTCGAAAGGAGAGCGGGTTGCCATCGTCGGCGCTTCCGGTTCCGGCAAGTCCACCTTGCTGCACTTGCTCGGAGGGCTGGATACGCCGACCGCCGGCAAGGTCACTTTGCTCGGCCAGGATGTTGCGAGCCTGAGCGAAAAAGCGCGTGGCGATTTGCGCAATAAGTCACTCGGCTTCGTGTACCAGTTCCACCATCTGCTGCCGGAGTTTTCCGCGCTCGACAATGTCGGCATGCCGCTGATGATCAGGAAGCAGTCTCGTGATGAAGCGCACAAAGCTGCGCAAAGCGTCCTGTCGCGGGTTGGCCTTGCCAATCGCGTAACGCACGTGCCCGGCGAGCTGTCGGGCGGTGAACGTCAGCGCGTTGCACTCGCGCGTGCGCTGGTCACGCAACCGGCGTGTGTGCTGGCGGATGAGCCGACCGGTAACCTCGATCGCACGACCGCGCAAAAGACCTTTGACCTGATGCTGGAGCTGTCGCGTACGCTGGGCACCGCGTTTGTCATTGTGACGCATGATATCGAACTGGCACGTCATTGCGATCGCGTGCTGCGGCTGACCGAGGATGGACTGCATCCGTATGTGGATTGACACCCATTGTCATCTCGACGCGAGCGAGTTCGGAGCCGAAGCCGGCGCCATCGCTGGACGCGCCGCGATGCAAGGTGTTTCGGGGATTGTGATCCCCGCAATTGCAAAGGTAAATTTTTCCGCAGTGGCTGACCTGGCGGCCCGACATGCCAACTGCTGTTATGCACTCGGCATCCACCCGCTATTCGTACCCGGTGCGGAAGAGAACGATCTGCTCGTGTTACGCGAAGCAGTGGCCAATGCGATGGATGATCCGCGCTTCGTCGCGATTGGCGAGATCGGCCTGGATTTTTTTGTGCCGGGGCTCGACAAGAGTCCGCTACGGGAAAAGCAGGAGCACTTCTACAGTGAGCAACTCAAGATTGCCCGCGATTTTGGCCTTCCTGTCCTGCTTCATGTGCGGCGCTCGCAGGACGTAATCCTCAAGCACTTGCGGCGGATTAATGTCCGCGGAGGGATCGCCCATGCATTCAACGGCAGCTTCCAGCAGGCGCAAACTTTCATTGATCTCGGATTCAGGCTCGGCTTCGGCGGCGCAATGACTTTCACCCGCGCGGTGCAGATCCGGCGCCTTGCAGCCCAGCTTCCGCTGGAAGCTATCGTGCTCGAAACGGATGCGCCGGACATCGCGCCGGCATGGGTCCATCCGGGCCGCAACAGCCCGGAAGAACTGCCGCGTATAGGTGAGACACTGGCGGAATTGCGCGGCATGCCGCCCGGCGAGCTGGCGCGGGCCACATCCGAAAATGCGCGCAGCGTGCTGCCGCGGCTTGCCGGGCTGCTTTAGAGAACGGCCATGCGCAGCATCGTCATTGGTTTCGTTGCCGGCGTCGCCTTGTTGCAGAATTGGTCTTCATTACCGCCGCAATACCTCCTTTGGCTTCTGGCCGTCGCTGCGGTCCTCCTCGGACTTTTTGCAAGGGCAAACCATCGT
>JAQGMD010000284.1 GCA_028292565.1 Burkholderia sp.
ATCAGCATGCGCGACCCGATGTACCTGATGCTGGACCTGTGGTTCGGCAGCGCCAGCGGCACGCCGGATAACTCGACTCCGCAAGGCAAGACCAACTCGTACGAAGTGAACTATGTGCGGGCGTGGAGGTTTAAGTAACTCAGCGCTGTAGGGCGCATCTTGATGCGCCGGATGTCTGGCGTTTCGGCCCTACCAGGAAAAGACCGGCGAGCGATCGCCGGTCTTTTTTCGTCCGTCCGAAGCGAGTTTCAGGTGCGCCGATGGGATTTGCATCCCAACCTGCTGCTGCTGCGAATATATACGGCGATTGGGGTTCGTCTTAGCCCAACTCCTGCTGCAACAACCCCAACATCTCCTGCGCCGACATCTTGCCGGCGACGTCGCTGCCTTCGAGCAGACTATCGGCAAGCGCGCGCTTGTGCTTGTGCAGATCGACGATGCGCTCCTCGATAGTGTGGCGCGCGACCAGCCGATATATCGTCACGGGTCGTTGCTGGCCCAGGCGGTGGGCGCGGTCCGATGCCTGGTCTTCGACGGCCGGATTCCACCATGGGTCCATGTGGATCACATAGTCGGCAGCGGTGAGGTTGAGACCCGTGCCGCCGGCTTTCAGGCTGATCAGGAAGACGTCGCCGTCGCCGGCCTGGAAGGCGTCGACTCGCGTCTTGCGCTCCTGCATAGGCGTGGCGCCGTCGAGGTACTGGTAACGCACGCCGCGCCGGTCCAGCTCGGCGCGAATCAGAGCGAGGTGATCGACGAACTGGCTGAACACCAGCGCCTTGTGGCGATTCTCCAGCAGCTCGTCGAGCAGCTCGAGGAAGGCGGCGAGCTTGCTGCTGGCCAGTCCGAGTTCCGGCGCGACGAGCTGTGGATTGCAGCAGGCGCGGCGTAGCTTCATGATCTCCGCGAGGATCTGTATCGACTTCTGTCCAGGCGGCGCGTCGTCCTGCGCCAGCTTTTCGAGTGCGCTACGACGCAGCGCTTCATATAGCGCGGCCTCCTCGCTGGACAGATCGACCGCCCGCACGATCTCTGTGCGCGACGGCAGTTCGGCCAGTACCTGCGTCTTGGTGCGACGCAGGATGAACGGCTGGATCAGGCGGCGCAGCCTGGTGCGGGAAAGCGGATCCTGCTGCCGCTCTATCGGCTGTGCGAAGCGCTGATTGAATTGATCCAGCGAGCCGAGCAATCCGGGATTGATGAAGCGGAACAGGTTCCACAATTCGCCGAGGTGGTTTTCCACCGGGGTCCCGGTCGACACCATACGAAAGTCGCCGGACAGCGCCATTACCGCCTGGCTGCGTTTGGTCAGCGCGTTCTTGATGGCCTGTGCTTCGTCGAGCACGATGGTGCGCCATTGCACGCCGGCGAACAGTTCAGCCTCCTGCTGCAATAAACCATAGCTGACGACGACCATGTCCATGGGTTGTAGTTCGCTCAGTGTGCGGCTGCGATCGCCACTGCCGAACAGAATCGCGTTGAGCGTCGGCGCAAAGCGCGCGGCTTCACTGATCCAGTTCGTGCATACCGAAGTTGGTGCGACCACCAACGTCGGCCCCTGGGGTGCACGCGTCAGGATCAGCGCCAGCGTCTGAACGGTTTTGCCCAGTCCCATGTCATCGGCGAGACACGCGCCAACTCCCCAATGCGCGAGTCGGGCAAGCCAGCCGAAGCCGGTGAGCTGATAGTCGCGCATTTCGGCTTGTAAGGTGCCCGGCAATTGCGGTTCAAACGTTTCGAGTTCAGACAGGCGTGCGATGTGCTGCTTCCACTGTTTGTCGCTTTTGAATGCGCCGGCGTCGCTGGCGAATTCTTCCAGCGTGTAGGCGCCCAACGGATGCACGCGCACACCCTGCCCGTGCAAATTGCCCACTGCCGCCAGATCAGAGAGCCGGCGATGAAACTCTTCCGTAAGCGCGAGGAAGCGGTTTCCTTCCAGCGGGACGAAGCGGCCCGGGCTTTTCTGCACCAGCTCCAGCAGCGTGCGCAGGTCGACCACGTTGTCGTCATCGATCTGCAATTCACCGCTGGCGGCAAACCAGTCGCGCTCGCCCTTGACTGCCAGGCGCATCTGACGCGAGTCGAGCGCCCTGCCGATGTGGAATTTTTCACCCTCGGGCCACGCAATCACGACATCGTCGCCGCACGCCTGCAACTGCACCAGTAATTCGAGACAAGATTGCGGTTCGGCCAGCCGCCATTCACCATGCGACTCTTCCGCGTCTGCCAGTGCGGCGCATTGCGCAAACAGCCGCTGCGCCGTCGCAATCTCGGCAGCGAGATCCCGGCTCGCTTGCAGCCGCTTGCCACTCACCTCGGCAATCACGCTTGCGCTGCCCTGGCCAGGTGCGTAAAAGGGACCGCCATCGGCAAAGGGCGTGACCAGAATCTGCATCTTGAGACCGGTTTCGTAGGGAAGCAGGTGCACATGCAGTCGCCGGTCTGCGTCCACCTGTTCCGCATCGGCTGCGTCCCCGCCGATGTCCGACTGCACGGTGATCAGCGAGGAGATTGTGCTGATTGCTTTCAGCACCTGATCCTTCGCGGATGTCGGGACAGTAAAGCTTTCACCGATAATGGTGGCGATGCGCCGGTGCTCGGCGCTCACCTTGAGTACACGCAGACGCGTCGGCGTTTCCCTGGTGATCAGCACGTCGACGCCCTCGGGATCGAATGCCGGCTGCAAACTGAGTCGGACTTCGCCGTTGCTTTCCTCGATGACCACTTCGGGCTCGCCCTGCAGCACATCGATGCGCACCTCGGGTGTCTCGGACCAGAACACCAGCGGATGGCCGATCAGCGCCGCCAACACCTTTACACCATCGATTCCAAAATTGGTGCCGCCGTAAGACTGGTAATAGGGGCTCGAAACAATCGTGCCTATTACGCGTGCGTCATGCGCGGTCACCAGGCCCGACTGACCGGTATCTTCGCGTAGGCGCTTGAGCGCCGCCGGGCGACCCTTGGTCCAGTTGCCCTTCGCATCGCGCTTCTGCTCGCGGGGCTCGACCGCCACCCTCTGGTAATGCGGTTCAAAGTCGACCATCCACACCAGTCGCACCTCCGATTGCGGTTTGGCATCGGCCTGCTGCAATCCGATCAATGCAGACAACTGGCGTTGCCAGGGTTCCTCACGTTCGATCCAGTCGCAAAGATTGACGAAGCCATAGCGCGTGCTTAATGCGTCAGCGTGCTTTTTATAGTCGGCTTCGCCCATGCTTCCCAGCAGCCAGCCGACCTGCGCTGCGACGAGATGAAAGCCACCGGCATCGGCTTGCCGGAACAGATCCGACAGCGCCTGCAATTTACCCGAAGGGTGTGGCAAGCCCAGCCAATGCCACACCAGGGCATGAAACAACTGCGGCAGCATGGGGAGCCCGACCGGCGGACCCATTTCACGCACGACGTCAGCTTTCATCCTGCCACCGCGCACCTCACGCAAGAGGATCAGGTCTGCGTACACACGCTTGTCACCCGCAAAGGCGTCACGCATTGCGACCTCGAGATAATTGTCCGAGAGTTTTTTGTATTTGGGATCGTTTGATCGCATCATGGCCAATGGGTACAGATAGCCGTATATGCCTGACACGATGATATTGCGCTTGCCGGATGCCTTGCGCATGATTTTCAGTGCGGCGTCGAAGGCCGGCACCGCTTCGCCATGCTCACCCCGCAGCAGGAGAATTGCCGCCTTCAGGAAGTACGCAATCGGAACCGGGCGTTCACCCGCCAGCGACGACGCCTCCTCAAGCCGACCGCACAGAAGCAAATGCGACGCCAACGCCAGCGGCATGATCTCGCAATCCTTATGACGCGCCACGTACCCGGTCGCCCAGTCCCGCAAGGCCGGTGCCGTTTCGGGTTCGACCGTCGCATGCTGCAACAGGGCAACCATCACATCTTCCTGCAGCTGCGGGTGTACGTACGCGAGAAGATCCGGCTCGAACGGCCGCCCAAACAGGGCGACGAACGGATGCACGCCTCCGAACGAGAAGCCTATGCACTCCTCTATCCAAGGATACACTTGCTCCGGCGGATGGCCACCCAGCATGACCATGCGAAGGCGCGCCAACGCCTGGCCTTTGCTGCCCATGTAGGAACCGCCGTACACGCCGCCCTTCTCTCCCGGCGATTCGACCGCCGCACATAAGGGTGCGAAGCTACCGTCGTGGAGCGCCGCGAGAATCGCAGGCCTTACCATCCCTTCGGCGCACACGAAAATGCCGCCGCGTACCTCGGTTACCACATCGCTGCGATGCAACCGCGCTATCGTCGCACCTAAGGTCTCGCCGTTTACCTGGTGCATGCCCAGCCTGCGCAGGTTGTCGAGCAAGCGATTCTTGCCCACCGGGTAGCCGTAGAGGGCCAGCAGTTGGATCAAGGCTCTTTCGTCAGGGCTTAAAGTATGGAAATGCTCGATGTGATCTGGTGCGTTCATTGCTTAAAACGGTATGCCGCGAGAACGTGGACGTGCTTGCGGCAACTCATTGATTGATATAGTGAAAGAAGGGAACGTGGAGAGCTATTTTCGCATGTGCGCAATCGGAGTGTCGAGTGACGCTCCATCAGGCCCGTCAAGAAGACAATGACATTTCAAACGCAGTGAAAAATCCCCCACGTACGTTCGCTACTTCTGACATTTCTCGTTCGAAATGACAGCGAGTGCGGTGTTACTTACTGAATCTCGCGCAAGCGCCTTGTTTGCCTCGCCGTCAGTCGCTCTATATCGGCGATATCGGCGGGCGACAATTTCGGACCTGGCTTACGCACCGCGGCTGATGCAATGACGCCTCGCCCGGCCATGATGTGTTTCCTGACTGCGAGGCCGATGCCTGGTTGCTGTTCATAGCGGGCAAGCGGAAGGTACGCATCGAAAATATCGTGCGCTCTCTCGATATCTCCCGCAGCGTGCGCCTTCACCACATCCACCATCATTTCCGGATAGGCAAATCCCGTCATCGCACCGTCCGCTCCCCGCGTCATTTCCTCCGGCAAGAACAGACCTCCGCCGTTACCGGTCAGTATCGAAATAGGCTTGATGTCGCCGCGGTCGCTCGCAGCCCGAATCGCGGACAGTTTTGCGAGTCCGGGGCAGTCCTCATGCTTCAACATCACACAGGTCGGTGAATTCTTCAAGATGCGCAGCATCACCGATGTCGACATTTGCACACCCGTAGCAACCGGGTGATCTTGCAGGCACCAGGGCACCTGCGGTCCGAGAGTTTCATTGACCATGTCAAAGTATGCGGAGATCTGGTCGTCGGTTCGAACCGTTGAAGGCGGCGCGACCATCACTCCCGATGCACCCAGGTCCATCACGCTTTCGGTCAATTCGCGCATAGGCGCAAAGCCTGGCGCGGATGCGCCGACGATCACAGGCACCTTGCTGTTCACTCGCCCCAAAACCTGTTTGACAAAAATGCGGGATTCTTCCGCTGTGAGTTTGGGGGCTTCTCCCATTATGCCGAGGATGGTTAGTCCGGTCGCTCCGCGTTCCAGGTAGAAGTCCACCATGCGATCGGTGCTTGCCAGATCGAGCGCGCCGGTGTCTGTGAAGGGGGTTACGGCGATGAGGTACACACCTTTGGCGGATGAATCTAAGGTTTTCATATCTGGCCCTTGGTTACGTAAAATCAAAAACGGCAGGTCAGTTCAGACCCGCGCTGCGGCACTGCCCGCTCTGTCAGTCAGCTGCGCTCACGAGGAATGCGTTCGTTTGTAGTACTCGCACGAAGGAAGTCAAAGTCGACACCCTTGTCCGCCTGCGTGACAGTCTTCAGAAACAATTGCCTATAACCACGATCGGCGGCAGGCGGCGTGACCGGATGAGCTTGCATGCGCCCGGCCAATTCCGCATCCGAAATCAGCACGCTGATCTCGCGGCGCTTCACACTCAGGCGAATGCGGTCGCCGTTCTGCACATACGCAAGCGGACCGCCGATGGCGGATTCCGGGGTGACGTGCAGCACGATGGTGCCGGCTGCAGTACCGCTCATGCGGCCATCTGACACACGCACCATATCCTTCACACCGGCGCGCGCGAGTTTTTTCGGAATCGGTATGTAGCCGGCTTCCGGCATGCTCGCACCGGTCGGGCCGATATGCTTGAGCACCAGCACATCGTCTGCTGTCACGTCCAGCGAATCGTCGTCAATGCGGGCTACCAGGTCTTCGATGTTCTCGAATACGACGGCGCGGCCTTCATGTTCCATCAGTTCGGGATTCGCGGCAGACTGCTTGATGATAGCTCCGCCGGGAGCCAGGTTGCCTCGCAAGACCGCGATACCGCCCTGCGGGTAGATCGGTTTGGAGAACGGCCGTACTACATCCTGCGGAAAGCCGGGACCGGTGCTTTCCAGTTCTTCGCCGAGGGAGCGCCCGGTGACGGTGAGCGCATCGAGATGCAGCAGCGGCTTGAGCTCGCGCAGCAACGCATGGACGCCGCCGGCTTTATGGAAGTCTTCCATGTAATACTGACCGGAAGGCTTCAGGTCGATGAGAACAGGCGTTTCGCGGCCGAGCGCATCGAGGCGTTCGAGATCGATGTCGATGCCCAGGCGGCCGGCCATGGCGGTCAGGTGGATGATGCCGTTGGTGGAACCGCCGATGGCAAGCAGCACACGCAATGCATTCTCAAACGCCTTGCCGGTCATGATCTTGTCCGGCGTAAGGCCTTGCTTTGCCATTGCAACCGCGGTGGCGCCGGTGCGTTCCGCTACACGGATACGATCGGCGGTGACGGCCGGCGGCGCCGCTCCCCCGGGTACCATCATCCCGAGTGCTTCGGCAACGCATGCCATTGTGCTTGCGGTGCCCATCACGGAACAGGTGCCGACGCTGGCCACCAATTGATCGTTCACCTCAGCGATCTCTTCGCCATCGATCTCATCCGCGCGGTATTTGCCCCAGAAGCGGCGGCAGTCGGTACAGGCGCCAACCCGTTCGGAACGATGGGAGCCGGTCAGCATCGAGCCGGTAACCAGCTGAATCGCGGGAATACCCGCTGATGCAGCACCCATCAACTGGGCGGGTACCGTCTTGTCGCAACCGCCGATCAGGATGACCGCATCCATCGGCTGGGCACGGATCATCTCTTCCGTATCCATGGACATCAGATTGCGCAGATACATGGAGGTCGGTGAAGCGAAGCTCTCATGGATCGAGATAGTCGGAAAATCCATGGGCAGCCCGCCGGCGAGCATCACGCCGCGTTTGACCGCTTCGAGCAGCTGAGGCATGTTGCCGTGGCAGGGGTTGTATGCGCTGCCGGTATTGGCTATGCCGATAACCGGACGGTCCAGCGCATTGTCAGTGAAGCCCGCGCCCTTGATGAAGGCCTTCCGCAAAAACAGGGAAAACCCGCTGTCTCCGTAGCTGGTCAGTCCCTTGCGCAGACCGTCCGCTGGTTTTTCATCCTTTTTTTTCGACTCCGCCATCGCTTCCCCAATATGATTATTGACAATATAGGGGACATTAGGTGGATTCCACCGCGAAAGCAATAGCTGCGCCCGGGCAGCGGTTCAAGTTTCCGCACCATCTACTGCAATTATTTCCATGCGGGACCTCAGCGGGTGTGGAATTTCAATCCAAGGTCGGCGCGGGAATTCCAAGCGCAACTTTCGCGGCCCGCATAAGAGCCTTCTGAAGTGCACAGTACGAAAGTCGGGATTTGCATCCCAACCTGCATTCCGCTCGAATACCCGAAAATCTAGCCGTGACCGCGTTGAAGAAATTCCAGCTTGTCTTCGACTTCAGCCCATCCCGCATGTCCCGGCAAAGGATCCTTCGACCGGGTAATTCGCTTCCACTGAGGGTCCTTCGAAAGCGTCTTGTTGATTTCAATGAAGTGCTTCTGGTCCGGCCGGATTTCATTGTCGCCGACGATCGCATTGACGGGGCACTCGGGCACGCACATCGAACAGTCGATGCAATCGTCCGGGTTGATGACTAAAAAATTCGGCCCTTCCAGAAAGCAGTCCATCGGGCAAACACTCACGCAATCGGTGTATTTGCACTGAATGCAGGATTCAGTCACAACGAATGGCATGGTTGCCCCCTTCCGTTAATGCCGGTTACTTCGCGGACAGCGGAGCCGGCTGGGCTTTGAGTGCTTCGACCTGAATACGCAAAGTCACATCCTGCTTGAAGCCGTAAGCTTTGCCGTAGTCGACGCCGAAGTCGTCGCGCTTGAACGTGCCGATCGCATCGGCGCCGCATACCTCACGCTTGAGCATCGGGTTATCGAAGCACTTGAATGAATTGATTTTCAATTTGAGCGGTTTGGTCACGCCGTGCATGGTGAAGCTTCCTTCAACCGCCGTCGGAGCGCCGTTCTTGAAGCCGGTCAGCTTCCCTTTATAGGTGGCAGTCGGGAATTTTGCGGTGTCAAACATCTCCGGGCCGCTCGCATGCTCATTCAGCTTCGCGTGACCGAAATCGATTGAGGCAGTCTTGACGACGATGTCGACCGTGCCGGTCCTGGCCGTCTTGTCCAACACTACCGAACCGGAAGTTTCATTGAACTTGCCGCGCCAGGTGGATACGCCGCCGAAATGATCCGCGTCGAAGCTTGGGAAGGTATGTTCAGGATCGATGTCATAGGCGACAGGCGCCGCAAGGGCCGCGCTGGATACGAGAGCAAGTAGTGCTGCTATAACTGGTGCTGCGATAACTGGTGATTTCATTCTGTTCCCTTAATGAATACATAGGTCCGACGATGACGCTGCAAGACTATAACCGTACGCGACGAGCAGATAAACCTGCTAGAGTGAGACAAATTGTCTCCAGTTTATTGACAAAGGAAACATGGATATTTTGACGTGCATGAGGGCGTTTGCCACGGTGGTGGAAACGTCGAGTTTTACCGGCGCTGCGGAACGACTGGATATGTCCAAGGCGATGGTTTCGAAATATGTGGGAGTCCTTGAGGACCACCTCGGCACCAGGCTGCTTAACCGCACGACCCGGCGGCTGAGCCTGACTGAATCGGGGCAGGCGTACTACGAACGCTGCGTCGAAATCATCGCCGACGTGGCGGAGGCGGAACAAGCGGCGGGCCAGTTAACGGCCATACCTCGTGGCACGCTGAAGATTGCGATGCCGGTATCGTTCGGCACCACCAAGATCGGTCCTCTGCTTACGGAATATATCCGGCAATACCCGGAAGTGAAACTTGATCTTGCCCTGGCCGACCGCAAAGTCGACCTGATTGAAGAAGGCTACGATCTCGCAATTCGCATAGGCAGTTTGCCTGAGTCGGGGCTGATTGCCCGCAAGCTTGCAGTCGACCGCACCGCCATTTGCGCCGCACCGTCCTATCTGAAGCAGCATGGCACGCCGCAGAAGCCGGAGGACCTCCGTGTGCATGCTTGCCTGAATTACACCTACTCGAGCAGCGGCGATGAATGGTATCTGAAAAACGATAATGAAGAACGCGTGGTGCCAACCAGCGGGCCGATCAGGGTCAATAACGGAGACATGCTTCGCCTTGCGGCGATAAGCGGAGGCGGCATCGTCTGGGGGCCGCGCTTCATCGTGGAAGATGATTTGCAGAGCGGGCGGCTGGTGGAGATACTGACCAACTATTCGACGATCGAACTGGGAATCTACGCGATTTATCCGAGCCGGAAACATCTGTCCGCCAAGGTGCGTACGTTTGTGGATTTTCTTGTGGAGAAATTAAGTCCGACCGATGCGAAAGAGGCGCCGTCGCAGCAGAGGATCAGGCAACGAAAGCGGCTTGAGTCGTAGGGCGGGTCAGGACCCGCCCTACGGACTATTTACGGACTATTTAGCATTCACCAGATATTTCAGGTAAGCCCCCTGCCCGCGAAAAATTGCACTTTCGTCAACCAGGCCTTCGCGCAGGTATATCTGATGCACTTTCGGCAAATTGGCGAAGGAAACGCCGGGATGCATATGATGGTACGCATGGAACCCGAAATTGAGATCGGGAATCAGGATCCGTTGCCACCAATTCAGCTGCAGCAGCGGTGTCGTCTCGTGGATGGTGCCGTTTTCCACATTGTAGGTATGCTCGGTCACGGCAACCCATCTCACCAGCAACTGCGTAAAGGTGATGAGCGGAATCACCCAGTAGATCAGGAATAACTTCCAACCGCCAACCAGGGTCAACAGCGCGGCCACGACCAGGAAGAAGCCAATGCGGAGCCACTTGGGTGAAGGGTTGCGCCGCGTGAATTCTGTTGTTGCCGGCGATGCTGTCTTCCCGCGGATGAGCCGGATCACGTTCATTGCCGTAATGTCGCGGACCACGATCGTCAACAACTTCCGCAGACTTTTCGGAAAAGTCCATTCATCGCCCGATTTCCTGAGAAAGTCAGGATCGTCTTTGGTGAAGCAGTATTTGTGGTGTGAGAGGTGGACCTTGGCATAGTCCTCGACGGTCGTAACAACCAGCGGATAGACAGCGAATATGTTGACAACCCAGTCGGCGTATTTGCTTCGCCAGCCCAAACGGTGGACCTGATCATGAAAAAGGTAGGCCAACACCATCTGGCGTGTGCTGATCAGGAAGATGCACAGGATGGTTACAGCAAGATTGTCAAAATAAACACCGGCTGCAATAAGGCCGGCAATCGAGATCCACGCCAAAACCATCTCTGCGCCAAACCTGGCAGGACGGGCGCCTGACAGAGCCTGAATCTCGCTCCTCGCTGCCGGCGACAGCGCGCGGGAATCGGACAATACGGCTGGACGGAGCGGTTTGCCGGCGACCTGCCCCGTTTCTATTGAACTCAACACAGTACTCATCTTCTTCCTTATTCTTCCTTCGGGGGTGCAATCGTCTGCGATTGAAAAACGGCATGTTACAGGAATGCAGGTACGCAATTGCATTGGCAGCGATGGTACCGGCCATCGTATGAGGTCGCATCCCATAAATATGGGAAATGTCTGACGATCCGCGACTGCGACGGCTCCTTCGAAGCGCATGGGGCCCGTCACAGGGCTCTCGCGATGAACTTCAAGATGCGAAGAAGATCACAGTGAAACGATCATGGAATCGTCCCCAGGCCCAATTGGCAAGGAGTGAATGATGGAAAAGGCACCCGAATCGCTGGTCGGCGAAATGAACATTATGGATGGCTCTGGTCACAAGCAGTTGAAGTGGGACACAGCCAGGTTGGACGAGATTGCGGTGGCGAAGGAGACTTTCGACAGTCTGGTCGAAAGAGGCTACTCCGGTTTCGCATCGAAGGAAAAGATGCAACCGAAGCAACCGATCAGGGAGTTCGACCCGACAATGACGGAAGTGGTCATGGTGCCGCGGATCGTCGGGGGCTGATATGCCTGCCTTGAGCAGGGCATGGCGCGCCATCACCCGGTTCATAGAAAGTATCAACACCTACGTTACGGTCGATGAGCAGACCGAGGCAATACGGAAGGATCGCCGGGCCGAGCGCAGGTCGCTCATGCTCCTCATGAGACTGCTGAATCCGGAGCAACGCCAGGAGTTCCGGCAGACGGGGCATTTCGGGGTGACAGGCGGCAGCAGCGGCGACCGCTACCGGATCCGGATCGGCAGGATCGCGAACATCGATGTCCTGCGCAAAAACGGTACGGTGGATCATCGCCTGTGTGCGCATCCCGCGGGCGGCGTCCCGGTGTACGACGTCATGGCTGCGCAAATGCTTTATTTGCAAGATCCTGTCGCTGAAAAGCGGCTGTTGCAGCAGGCGCGCGTCCATCCGGCTCAACCCGAGGATTGTCGTTTTTCCATCATGGTATAAGCCGCTTGCGCACGTGGTCCTCGCCTCCGAGGGTGTGGCCGAACGCGCATCATGCCGGGCGCAAAGCGCAGCAGCCGCCTGAACGATCGCTACGCTCCGGACGCAGTCGACCCGTGCACAGTCTCGATGTCACGGGGTGGCGGTATGCCACACCTTGCTGACTCCGTCACCTGTCTTGTCGCCGGGTTTCTTGTCTTTTGTCCAGAGGTAAAGCGGTTTTCCGTTGTACGCCCACTGTTTCTTGCCATCGTCACGGGTGATCACGGTGTAGTTTCCTTGCGCCTTGTCACCCTCCTTGGCCATAAGCGGCGGCCAGTTATCGGCGCAAGGGCCGTTGCAGACGCTCTTGCCGCTGTTGGCGGTATCGCGATCGGTTGTGTAAAGCGTCATGCCGCTTGCATCGGTCAACACGCCGTTGGTCACTTTGGCCGGCGCCTGCGCCTGGACCGTCGAAACGGCGCAGGCCATTGCGACTGCGAACGATACTTCGAAAACGGACAGATGAATTTTCATGGAATCCTCACTCGGCAGGTTAATCCGTCAGCGCTGCTGAGGCCGCACTCCGGATAGTCGGATTGGAGGCATGATTTGTTCCATGCGCCGGCGATTCCGCGCTTGGGATCGATCCGGAAAGGATATAAGCTGAGTAGACCCTGTTGATTCATCAAAGATGCGGCATCCATCTGCAAGTACCGTGGCGCCGGCAGGGTTTTTTCATTCATGACGGGAATCCCGGTTACGGCGCGCGCGCGACGCCTCGCGACGTCGGGGCTCGACAGTCAGGCGAATTCGATTCCCTGATTCAGGATGGATTAATTCCACATCCGCTGGACGACGCGATCCTTGTCGATCAGAAGATGTTTGAGTGCACCAAGAACATGAATGCCGACCAAGATCACCAGCGTCGCGGCGATCCAGAAATGCACGGCAAAAAATCCTTCGAACAAATCCTTATTGCTCGATGCCCACCCCGACAGGGGCAGTCCGAACAAGACCACGCCATCGGTGCTGAACGATGCGCCGAGATATCCGGTCACAGGCAGGGCGAGCATGCAGACGTACAGCAGCCACTGCACCACCAGCGATGCGCGGACCTCCCACGGTGCGACGCTTCGTGGCAGGCGTGCGGGTTTGTGAGTCAAGCGCCAGGCGAGGCGCAGCAGGACCAGCGTGCCGATCACGAGGCCAAGCAACTTGTGCGAATTGAAGTAGCGTTCGCTGCCCGGGTCATCAACGATCGACACCATGTAAAGACCCAGGGTCACTTGCACAAGAATCAGGATTGCCAACAGCCAGTGGAGAACGATCGCGGGCGGCCGGTAATGCCACTCCGAATCCGTCAACATAGCGTTGTGTGCACCCGGTTTCATCGTGGCGCTCTTCCCTGACGGTAGCCTCAGCCTCGCTCAATAATGGCGGCAATACCCTGGCCGCCGCCAATGCACATGGTGACCAGGCCAAATCGCTTGCCTGTGCGAATCAACTCATACAGGCACTTGACCATGAGTATCGCTCCGGTGGCGCCAAGCGGGTGGCCGAGCGCAATAGCGCCTCCGTTCGGGTTGATGCGCCCGGGATCGAGATCCAGCCCCTTGCACACGCCCAGCGACTGCGCTGCGAACGCTTCGTTCGATTCAATGACGTCCATCTCGTTGAGAGTCAGCCCGGCACGCTTCAAGGCCAGCTGCACCGCCGGCACAGGCCCGGTACCCATCAGGGAGGGATCGACACCCGCAACCGCATAAGACACCAGGCGGGCCAGCGGCACTGCGCCCGCGCGCGCGGCGGCGCCCTCTTCCATCAATACACAGGCCGCAGCGCCGTCATTGACGCCGGAAGCATTGCCGGCAGTAACGGTGCCCCCTTCTTTCTTGAATGCGGGCTTGAGCCTGGCGAGCGCTTCGATCGTGGTGTCCGTCTTCGGATACTCGTCGGTATCGAACATCACCGTTTCTTTGCGGGTTTTGACTTCGACCGGAACGATCTGCGACTTGAAGTGACCGGCCGCAATGGCTGCCCCTGCCCGCTGCTGGCTTTGCAATGCAAACGCATCCTGATCCTCGCGCGCGATGCTGTATTTTTCCGCGACGTTTTCAGCGGTGATACCCATATGGCCGGCGCCGAAAGGATCCGATAGTGCGCCGACCAACATGTCGACCATCGCGGTGTCACCCATGCGCGCACCCCAGCGCATGGCCGGCGCCAGATAGGGCGCGCGGCTCATGATTTCGACGCCGCCACCGACGGCGATATCGGTGTCGCCCAGCTGGATGGCGTTAGCGGCGGTGACAATTGCCTGGAGGCCGGATCCGCACAACCGATTGAGCGTCAGTGCAGCCGATTCCCTGGCCATACCGGCATTGATGCCAACCACGCGTGACAAATACATATCACGCGGCTCGCAATGAATAACGTTGCCGAACACGATCTGGCCGGCCTGGGCCGGATCGACATTGGCACGGCGTAAGGCTTCCCTGACAACCGTGGCGCCCAGGTCGCTCGCGGGAAAGTCCTTCAACATACCGCCGAACGAACCGATCGCGGTGCGTGTGGCGCCGACAATAACGACTTTATTTGGAATGCTCATGTTGGTCTCTCTTTAACAGGATGGTTGAATTGCGCCTACGGAGATGTGAACGCCCGGTTTTGCCCGGTACAACAAATAGTTCCGAACCGGCGTCCGGCGCCTGGCCGGACGGAAGAAGCCTGTCCACCAAACCCCATTCGACGTAGCAGGCAGGGTCTGCAGTGTCCTGGATCTCGCTGCCTAGAATGTTGACCAGGGATGACACAGGCAATGTGCGGATAGTGGCGCCCGCCGCCAGTTCAGTGCTCGAAGCCGCTGCGGCAAGGCCAATATAAATGCCACCGGAGAGCGTGCCGGTAACGCGCAGGCGCATGGGCAGACCCTCGCGCACCAGGTAGCGCAGCCACAATGCCAGGTGAACCAGGTACTGCGAAAGAATGCATTGTTCATCGTCCAGCAGGGTACTGTGACCGGGGCAATTCATCTCAATCGTGAGGGACCTTGCTGTGCCATCTGCGCATGCCGACTCCGCAAGCTCCGCCAATGCGACCGCATCGGCCGCGCCAAAAGACCTGTCCATCACGCATCGCAGCGTATCGCCATCCAGCCGCGGGCCTTCGGCGGCATTGCGCCCAGCGCCCGGCAATCGTTGCGATAACTGGAGACGCTCCCGGATCAACGCATCGCGTGTCACGTTCGCCACCAGGGGATTGGCGACCCATATGCGGACAGCTTCCGCATATGCACCGAGATCGTCGGGGAGCAGCGTGTCGGCGTTGCCAACCGCAGCGCGGGAAATACCATTGATCCGGTCTGACACAGTGTCGCGAGATGTGCCGTCGGGCAGCGACGCTTGCAGCACCCTTGGTCCGGACATGGCCAGTTGCGTACTTTCCGAATAGATGCGCGCATGGGCTGAGTACGACAGCATGCTTGCCGAACCGAACGCATAACGCCCCAGCACGGCCAGCATGGGAACCCCGAAGAGACGAGCATCCAACACTTCCCGCATCAACGCGCGGATTGCTCCCTGCACCGGCAGTCCCCCGGTGAGGCGGGTGCCGGCGGAATCGATTAACAGCAGCATCGGAATACCGGTCGCACGCGCACGCCTGACGGCCCACCTGAAATCAACACATTCGCCGATACCGAAGGTGCCCAGCGCAGCAGCCGGTTCGGTCGCAACGGCCAGCACCTTGCAGCTCCCGATATGCCCCTCCGCAACGCAAAGATCGGAATTGGTAGCGAGGTATTGCCAGGCGTCGCCGTTGAACAGGGCGGCGAGCCGTTGTGGAAGCGCCGCCCGACTGTAGGTTTTTTGTTCCAAGATGGTCCCTTGCATGTTGAGTGAGATGTTGGTTATTCAGGGCCGTGTGCGGTCCCTTAAAGTTTATCCAGCAGGAAGGCCGCGGCAGCGGTCGGTGTCACATCACCGGCGGCCACCGCCGCAATCTGCAGAGGCAACGCGACTTGCACTGCGCTATGGCTGTGAAAGCGCTCCTGCAGGCCCCTTTCAATCAGTGTCCACATCCAATCCAACGCCTGCTTGCGGCGTTTCTCCGATAGCTGCCCGCTGGCACAGAGCGTCTTGCGGTGGCGCAGAATGGTGTTCCAGAAAGCTTCGATGCCCT
>JAQGMD010000287.1 GCA_028292565.1 Burkholderia sp.
CTTATCACCTTTGTGCAGATCGATACGCCGCAGCGTGGTGCGCACGGCGGCCGCGATATGTTCGGCGTCAAGGGTCTCGCATTCGAGCGGCATGTCCGGCACGATCACCGGCACATTCTTGAGCGGCAGGACGCTCTGCGGGCGAACGTAAATCGTGCTGCCGCTGACCTGGATCGTGTACTGCGACGCACCGACCACGGTCGCGCGTATGCCCTGGTCCGGTCTTTCGATGCGCGGCCCCCATTGCTTCACGCGTTCAAGGACAGCACGCGCGAGCATCGGACCGAGATCACCGAACGATTGCGCTTGCAGAGCGTAGATATATTCGGATACCCCACCGGAAAAGGTAATGACGTCCGGCTTGTTTTCATTGCGTAATGGGTCGAGGCGCAGAAGCGATGCTGATTCGCTTGACAGCGATGGGCTCTGCATGATTTCCAGCAGCCGGTCGGCCATGCGCTCGACCATCCGCTTCAGCAGTTCCGCATCGGGCGTGGCACCGATTTCAAGCTTCAGGCCGACCTCGCCGGCGAAACGATGACCGGCCTCTTCGATCCGCGTTACGCATCCCGCTCCATCGAAGGAAACGATGCGCGCGCCGATGTCGACTGCAGTCATATCGGCCAGTTCTCCCGCTTCGCACACAGCGAGCTTCGATGTGCCGCCGCCGATGTCGATATTCATCACGCGCGCACTTTCGCGAATCGAACGCGCGGCCGCGCCCGAGCCGAACGCGGCGAGTGTGGTCTCAAGTCCGTCGCCGGCGCTGACTGATACGAACTTACCGGCCTGCGCGGCGAACAGGTCGCCGATAGCGCGTGCGTTACTGCGGCGCACCGCTACGCCGGTGAGGATGAGGGCACCGGTATCGATCGCAGCTGGATCGACTTTTGCCAATTGATATTGGCGATCGATAAAACTGCCGAGCGCAGCCGCATCGATCATCATGCCTTCGGTATAGGGCGTGAGCAGCACTTCGGACTCATGCAGCACCTCGCGCTCGGACACGATGTAACGGTTGTCCATCCGCTCGAGTACGATGCGGGAAAATACGAGATGGGTAGTGGATGAGCCGATATCGACACCCACACTGATGAGGCGGATTTCATCCTCTTCTTCGAGGCTGCGCCTGACGTTACTGAAAAATATCCTGCCGCCCGCTTCCTCGCTCATGGAAGGCGTCTCCTGATTTGATTATTGTGAGAGTGTGGGACTCCCCTCTCCCGCTTGCGCTAAGGTTTACCCACATTTCGGCAGGGCCGTCAAAGCCCCCTCCCCTTCTAGTGGACGGTCAGGGTCGGGTTGGGGTTCGGTCCATGCGAGAGAAACCCATCCCTCAGCCGGGCGCCCCCATCCCGGCTTTCGGAAGGAGCAGAGGTGCCGCGACATACTTGCGGGTAAACCTCAGCCCGGCTGCGGGAGTGGGGAGAACGAATTACCGCATCAATCCACAACATTCGCCGTAGTCGAGTTCTTATCCTCAGGCGGCAGATACCATTTCGGATCCATCCGGCTGGGCACCCCGTTCTTCTTCAGCGTCTCTTCGTACTCATTACGGATATACGGATCTTCCATCCAGTAAGGAATCGCCGTACCACCAGCGTTGACGTCGATAGCGGTGTAGTCGGTATGCTTCTCGCCCGGAGGTCCGGGATCGCGCCCCGGATTATGCGGACCAAACCAGGCAGTAAGGCGGAACGGATCTTCCGAAACGCTGAAGTGCTGGTGATACCAGCGTGCTCCACCGGGCGCAGCCGTCACGAGGCCCACCGGCTCGTAGTCGAGACGACGGACCTGGTCCGCATTGCCGTCCTGCCATGGATTGACGCCGAGCTTCTCAGGCCAGGTATAGGTATAACCCTTACCCTTCAGGCAAATCAGGATCGCCGCCGAGGTATGCGCATGTGCCTTCGAGTATCGACCGTTCTCATGCTGTCCGATCCAGAAGTAAAAGCAGTTGTTCGTCATGAACGGCTCAATGCGGCGATAGCCCGGCGAACGGCGGTTATCCAACGGCAGTTCGCAGTTGATCGCATCCGGGATCAGGTTGGTGCGGCACATCGCCAGTCCACGCACCGGGTCCGGTTCGATCTCATCCTTCGGCTTGTAGAAGTCGTCCGCGCCGCTGAAACGGTCGCGGAAGATGAACGGGTTGTCGAACACCGCCTGGAAGTTGTTGATCATGTTGATCACGTTCGGAGCGGTATTGCCGCCCAATAGCAATGCGCCGCCCGAGCTGCCATTGACGATGCGGAAATTCGCATTCATCGGGATCGAAAACATCGAACCCTTCTGCCACTCGAACACATGCTTTTTGGTGTCGCCGTCCTGCCATACTTCGGTCGTGCCGCGCCCTTCGACAACCAGGTAAATCTCTTCGAACATGTGCTTCTCGACATTGAGCGCACCCGCCGGCGGCACCTCGACCACGAAACAGCCCCACTTGCCTTCGGTACCGTAGAGCTGGATGAAGTGCCCGCGGCCGCCTTTGCGCTTCCAGTCGAACAGCGGAAGGTTCTGCACCTTGCTGATGCCGATGTCGCGGAATACGGGAATGCCTTCCTGCTCCATGAACGCGTCGTAGGGCGTCGGCTGTTTCTTGAACTGGCCGAAGCCGGCTTTCTTGTTGCCGGCCGGTTCATGCCAGTGGGTACGATCTTTATCGTGCGGCATTTGTCTTCCTCCTAATTGATTTTTTGCGGCGAACGTCTGTCCCGCTTTTTTGGACTTCTTCCTTGTTCTGATATGCGGAACTATGTTCCTACTGATGGACTTATCGTACCCAACGGCTGTTGAAAAGTCAATTCGGGGAGTTCTCGTTTTTACTCCTTCCCCCCGTGCAGGAGGAAGGAGTAAAGCGCGTGGCTTCGCGACAGGTCTGCAGCGTGATTAGTGCCCCAACGCCGAAATCTAACCCAACGCCGCCAACACCCGCTCCCGCGTCATCGGCGCCTTCCGCAACCTCACCCCGGTCGCATCAAAGAACGCATTCGCAATAGCAGCCGGCACAATCCGCGAAGACGCTTCCCCTGCACCAGTCGGAGCAACGTCCGGACGATTGATCAGCACAACTTCAACCGACTCCGGCGCATCCTTCATGTCGAGAATCGGATAGCTCATCCAATCAACGCTCGTGACCATGTTCTGATCAAAGCGTACCTCCTCAAGCAACGCGCGCGAAACCGCCTGCACCACGCCACCCTCGATGGTGTTACGCAAGCCCGCAGGGTTAACCACCAGACCACAGTCATGGGCAACGGTGAGCTTCTTGCACCAGATGCGTCCCGTCTTGCGTTCGACTTCCACCTCAGCCACAACCGCCACGATCGTGCCTCCGCGCTGCGCATAGGCGATACCGCGCCCCCCAAGCACATCACCGGAACGATCGCGTTGCTGCGATGTGCGCGGCTGCCAACCGGCTTTGTCGGCGGCAGCTTTAACCACATCCTTGTCGCGCGGAGCGGTGAGATATTTCAGGCGGAACGCAACCGGATCTTCACCGGTAGCGGCGGCAATTTCATCCATGAATTGTTCGCTGGCGTACTGAACCTGAAGTCCAACCGGATCGCGCATGTGCGAAGTGCGTAGCGGCGATGCACGGTCCAACAGCGGTGGCACCACTTCCCAGCCGAGTACCTTGTTGTCGAAGCCATAGCTTTCCGCCGGCACACCGAAGCCGACGCCGATTTTCGGCGGCATGCCGATTTCCATACCCGCGAGGCTGTCACGTGGGTCGGACTCGTTACTGTTGATCATGGCCCGCGAAAACCCGCGCGACACGAACTCATAGCCGACAACCTTGCCCGATGCATCGAGAGCCGCACGAGCGCGATGCACGGAAGCCGGCGCTTTCGGATCCCAGGCAGTGCCGTCATGACGCATGTACTGCACGCGCACGGGCTTACCGGTGAGTTTGGACAGCAGTGCAGCATCAAGCGCCGCATCGCCTGCATCATTGCGGCCATACGAACCAGGCCCGATAACCCAGATGCCCTGTACCTTCTCCGGCGGCAGGCCGAGCATCTTCGCTACGCCATCGCGCGCGTAATGCGGCTTCTGCGTGCCAGTCCAGACGGTGGCGCCGTCCGGCTTCGCATCAACCACCGCGCACGCAGGCCCCATGCTGGCATGCGACTGGAACGGCCATTCATACTCCGCCTCGATCACTTTCGCAGCACCCTGAAAGGCAGCCGCGACGTCACCTTTCTTCACCTCGTCCTCACGCGTCACGGTCGGCGCGGAACGGATATGGTCATGCACCTTGTCGTGACCAGGGAATGGTTTCTTCGCCTCGCTCCATTGCACCTTGAGTGTCTGCGCAGCGCGCACCGCATCCCATTCCTTTTCCGCGACGACAGCGAGGAAGTCCTTTTCGTGGATCACGCGCGCGCCCTTGATCTTGCTGATCGAGGCCACGTCCACTTTCGCCGGAACACTGCCCGCGTGTGGCGTACGTATCACCCTTGCGTGCAGCATGCCCGGAACCGATATGTCAGAGACGTACGAATCGGTTCCAAATACCTTCCATGCGACATCGCGACGCGGCAGCGACTTGCCGACCACCTTGTACTCGGACGGCGACTTCGGCTTGGCCGTGCCCTTCACGTCCATCTGGTTGCCGACCTGTTTGTTCCATTCCACTTTCGAATTGAAGTACCTGCCCCCGATCAGGTCGGCATAGCTCACGCGCTTGCCTGCATCGTCAAGGGATGCGATTACCCCGTCGTTGACCGCAAGCCGTTCCGCCGGCACACCGAGCTGTTGCGCAGCCATGCCCACGAGTATGCGTCGTGCCTCGGCCGCGGCGTTGCGCAGCGGCTTCGCACCGGCCTGAATCCCGAGCGCGCTCGACGCACCGCCCTGGTTCAGCGATGTGGAGGTATCACCCATGACCACGTTCACCTTCTCGAATGGCACATCGAGTTCCTCGGCGACGATCTGCGCAATGGCGACCTCCAGGCCCTGGCCGAGGTCGACCTTGCCGTAATAGGCGGTCACGCTGCCGTCGGGCTTGATTGCCACCCAGGAGTCGAGTTCCTCCGGGGCGAGCGGCGGTTTGACTGCGGCCACTCCGGCGGTAGCTTGCGCCATTGCGGGTGCTGCGACCCACGGCATGGTTGCGGAAACCACCAACGCCCCGGAGGCTTTCAGGAAATCGCGCCGCTTCATCGAGCTGTTGTTCTGATCGTTCATGTGATCTCCTCTTAAGCCATCTGGGTCTGTGCGCGTTTAATCGCGCGCAGGATCGAGACGTGCGTCCCGCAACGGCACTTCAGGCCGGTGAGCGCCTCGCGGATCTGGGCGTCGGAGGCCTTGGGATTTTTATCGAGGAAGGCGGCGGCCGTCATCATCCAGCCACTGGTGCAATAGCCGCACTGAGGCACTTGTTCTTCAACGAAGGCCACTTGCAACGGGTGCGGATTCTCCGGGGTGCCGAGGCCGGCGAGGGTCGTGACCCGCTTGTCCTTTACCGCTGATACCGGCAGCACGCAGGAACGCACCGGTTCGCCATTCAAATGCACGGTGCAGGCGCCGCACTGCGCCAGGCCGCAGCCGAATTTCGGGTTCTTCATTTTCAGGTCGTCCCGGAGCGCGTAGAGCAGCGGCATTTCCGGCGCGGCATCGACTGTCACGGGCTTGCCGTCGACTTTGAATTTGTATTTGGCCATGTTTCCTCCAGTGGCGGGCGTATCGGATCAAACAGCGTTGTTGGTTTCGCGAATCACTCGCGAAGCTCAGGGATGTTTCATACAGGTTGGTTGCTGCGGGCGCGCGACGGGATACCTGGAATGGGTAGGCATGCTGTGTCTCCGTTTGGATTTATCGCTTTGGTTTTATTCGACCTTTTTACCTTGCCGATCCGGCCGTGTCAAACAGATGGACCCGCGTTCCGCATATCGGAATCTCGGGCGTGTAACAGGAAGCACATAGCGCATGTCGGCTATCATGATCGGCCGCAGCCTTATAAAAATAACCACGGAGACCCTGATGGCAAAAAGCGCACTGGACCCACGTCGTACCGCACTTTTGTTTTTTGACATGCTGAATGGGCACGTCAAGAAAGACGACCCTGCCACGCAAGCGCGATGCGCTCCAGTCGTTGCCGCTTCGACGAAGTTGCTGCAAGCCGCACGTGCGCACGGCATGATGGTCGCGTATGCCGGCGCCAATCATCGCCCGGACAATGCCACCAGCGCACACACCATACGTGACATGGATTTCGGAAAACGCGCAGTGGATCCGAACCAACCGCCTGTGTTCAAGCCTATCGTCGCCGGCGGCACATGGGAAGCGCAGGTGATCGATGAACTCGCGCCGGCGCCGGAGGACTACATGATTCCGAAATACCGGTGGAGCGCGTTCTACCAAACCTACCTCGACCTCGCGCTACGCACCCGCAAAGTGGACACCATCATTCTTGCCGGCGGATCTACCGAGATCGGAGTGGCCAGCACCGCCTACTCCGCGCGGGACATGGATTACAACATCGTAATTGTCAGCGACGCGTGTACATCACCTGTGCGTGATGCTCACGACAACCTGATGCAGAATGTTTTCCCGCGGATGGCGTGGGTGCGTACAGCGTCAGAAGTGGTGGCGCTGCTCGGGTGAGTGGAGGTAATCGGCCTTCCCCTTCAAGGGGAAGGACCAACAGCGCACCCGCCCGCCCCGACACCTCAACGCGATTGCTTCGTAATGATGTCCGCGTAAAGCTTGTCCCACTTCTCGCTCTCATCGAGAAAAGCAGCGGCATCAAAAAACTTGAACTGCTTCGTGTCTGCCAGCGAACCAGCCTTGCGACTCGATGGCAGATAGTCGCCCCTGGCAAGAATGGCCTGCCCCTCGCTTAACATGAAGTCATAGAACAACGCAGCGGCGTGCGGATGCGCGGGCTTCTTCGCCAGCGCCATGCCGTTGACGCGCACCACTCCCGGCGGAACCATATGCCAATCCACCGGCGCACCCTTGTTCTTGAGCTTGTCGGCACCGTGGCTATAGACTGTCAACGCATACGGCACCTCACCCGACGCCACCAGCCCGGCGAGCAGAGTGTGGCCCTTGCGTACCGACATGCCGTTGGTCGCGACGATATCGCGAAACACCTTGAGGCCCTTCTCCTCGCCCATATCCTTGACGACGGTGCTGAACCAGTCGGTGTCCTCGGTCTCGATCCCGAGCCGCCCTTTCCATTTCGGGTTCGTCAGATCCTGATACGACTTGGGCAGGTCTTCTTTCTTCACCAGGTTAGTGTTGTACATCTGGACGAACATGTTGAGCCTGGTGCCGACCCATTCGCGATGCGACGTAACGGCTTGCGGAATCAGGTCTGCAAAGTATGGCGAGTGCGCCTTCTGCAACAGCTTCTCGCGGCGCAGGAATTCCAGCTCGGGGCTGTTGGTGTCCACCACGTCGTATTCGAACCGACCCGCACGTGCCTCCGTGGTAATGCGTTGCACCACCTTCTCCGAACCGGCGCGCCAGATTTTCGGTTTGATGCCGTACTTCTTTTCGAAGGCGGCAGCGATCGCATTAATATCCTCGACCGTGAGCGAGGTATAAATCATCAACCCATTCTCTTTTCGCGCCCCCTCCAGCAGGCGCTGCTCACGGTCGGCGCCGTCGTACATGGCCAATGCAGCCGGATCCACGGCCTGGGCTCGCAATCCGGTACTCGTGGCTATGCCGGCTACCAGTAATACTGTTGACGCCAATCGGAAAAACAACTTCATCGTCTCCTCCTGTTTTTATGAATGATCGCTCCCGCGCATCTAAGCACAGTTCAGGGGAAACAACGCCGCGAGAGTGCGCGGTTCATCATATCGGAACGCGCAGTGCCGCTTGTTCCTGTATGCGGAACACAGTCCCGTTTTTGCGCTGCGTATCGATTGCATTGCTAGAATGCTCGGAACAGTTTTTATAACGACGAGGAGAGAGACATGTTGCGACGCTTATTAGTGTTGTCCGCTGCGCTGTACCTGACCTGCGGGCAGGCAGCCGCGGACAACTGGCAATTGCCGGCGGATAAAGGAACGTTCGGCAAGGAGGGGATCTCGGCTATCCTCGGCGCGAACGATTATCCGGAAACGAGCGACTACCGCAAGAAAGTCGATTACATCGATTTCGAATCGCACGGCCAGAAGTTCACCCAGGTGGTGGTCACCCTCACACCAGGCAAGCCGCGCATGCACAAGGGCCGCAAGGTCGTGGTGGTGGGCGGCGAACCCGGCAGCGAATATGCAATGGACTTTCTCGAAACGCCGGACGGCAAGGAAGGACCGGGCGTCTGGCTGGCCAAGCGCGGCGTCACTTTCGTCGCCCTCACCCGCGTAGGCCGCTGGAATTTCTTCGCGAAAGATGAGTCCGGTTCGTGGTCTGACATTCCGCTCGAAACACGCATGCCGATTTTCAATCGCGAACAGAAAGCGCCGTGGACCGCGGCCGATTTCGAGATCAAGACCGGCGGCGGAAAACCCGCGACGTCCGGCGACAGCGACGTGTATCGCTTCCCTAAGGAAGGCACGGAACTCTACAAGCAGATGCTGGCGGCGACCCCGATCACCTACATCACCGGTTATCGCAAAGCCATCGAGCATGTCGTGCGTAAGAGCGAACGCAAGAAGACTTACCTGCTGTACTGGGGCATGTCGACCGGCGGCGCTTTCCTCTATCCGCTGGCGAACCAGTTGAAGCCGGACGGCTATCTCGGATGGGGCACCAGCAGCTCGGGCCTGGCTTATGTGTATCGCAGGGCCAGGAACGGCGACTTCAAAACTTCCTACACGCCGACCGCCTTACGCCTGCGCGAACGCGGCCTCGACGACTTCAAGTACTACACCAAATCGCTTGATGATGAGACCCGCAACCGCTGGTGGCAGGGCGCGCTGAAAGGCCCGCGTTTCAAGAGCGCCGAAGATGCGCCGATGCAGTTCAACGTCGCAGCACTGTCCGAGACTGCGTTGCGCCTGTGGCTGTCCGACTCCCTTTCGCCTGAAGAACGCAAGGGTGGCTTCAGCAATTTCATGCGCGCGATGATTGAGCCAAGCTTCCCGGCTGCGGCGTTGAAGGATGTTGCGGTGCTTGAAATGAACGGCACGCTTGACGAAGCGATTCCACCGAAAACGGTTGATGCGCATCGTGAAGTGATGGAGCCGCACGCACGCAAGTATCGGGTGGTGCGCGTGCAGGACTTCCAGCATTACCTGTTCACGCAGGACAGCATCAAGGTGGTGGGCAGCTTGTGGTTGCGTTCTATCGAGTCGGGGTACTTCGACGCGAAGTGATGCGGATGTCGGGTTGAACGCAGGTTGGGATGCTAATCTCAACATTCCGCCGCGCGCTAGACGAAAGCCGTCCCGAATGCGTAGGCCTAAATGTTGGGATTACATCCCAACCTACGTTCTACCATCACCACATCGGTTCCCCACGCTGCGCACGCATCACCATATCCTGCTGAAACGCAGGTGGCCCAAACCCAAGCTTTTCTCCGGCCTCTTCATAGAAAAAAGGAAACCCTGTCTGCATGCTGAACTGCTTCATCCAATCAAGCAGACGTTGGTCCGGATCGCGTCCCGCGGAGCGCAGGAGAAAGGCCGGCCGGTCACGCCATCGGATGGGAGCGATGATGATGCCAATACGGTCAGGCTTGAACTCGTCGGGAAACGGACTGTCTTTCACCGCCCATCCGCAGGTAAAAGTGCGGCATGGCGACTCCGGTCGTTCGTCGTAAATGCTGCATCCACCCTCCGTGACGAAGTGGCATCGCACCCCGGGCTTCATCTCGTGACCGTGGATGGTGCCTTCCATCCACCCATCGCAGCAAGCGGTGCATGTGCCGCACTCACGGGCACCTGCGGTGGCCGGTCTTGATAGTGAAGCAACCGGCCGGGGAGCGATCGGAATGACCACGCCGCAGCACTTCTTGTATTTCTGTCCGCTGCCGCAGGGACAGGGATCGTTTCTGCCGGCTTTCATGTCGGGGGAACGCAATCATCAAAATAATAAGATTCTTGTATACGGAACGATAGTCTGTATACAGGGACGTTTGCTACAATAGGACCCGTTCGCTGCCCTGTCAAGCTTGCCGGTCCGGTGAAGAACAAGAGCCCGATACTATTGCTGGAACCCGGAGTCCCATGACCCTTTATCTGATCGTCCTGATGGCCGTGCTGAACCAGATCGGCCAGAAGGGAAGCAAGGTGTTGATCTCGCTGTCCGCGATTGATCTCGGCGCGAGTCCGATCACCATCGGCATGCTGATCGCGATGTACGCGGTGTTTCCCCTGCTGCTCGCCGTCTATGCGGGTCGCGTGACCGACCGCATCGGAGCGCGCTGGCCGATGGTGCTGGGGTCATTCGGGATGACCGTCGCACTGGTTCTGCCTGCTGCATTTCCCTCGCTCGTGGCGCTGTTTTGCGCGGCGGCGCTGCTCGGCATATCGAACATCTTTTTCCACGTTTCGTGCCACAACCTGATCGGATCCCTCGGCACCGCTCAGGATCGCACAAGCAACTTCGGCACTTTCAGCCTCGGTGGAGCGGTATCCGGCATGCTGGGACCGGTGATTGCCGGCTTCACTGTAGACCGCGCCGGATATCCGGTAGCGTTCGTCCTGCTGGCCTCGATCGTGATCCTGCCATGCATACTTCTCCTGTGTTACTCGAGCTTCCTTCCTGCAAAGGTAAAGGTCAAGCATGAGGAAGAGCCTGGCGGCGTGAAGGAATTGCTGCGCAATCGCCCCTTGCGCAATACAGTGATCACGAGCGGGATGATCATCAGCGGTATCGACCTGTTCAACTTTTACATGCCCATCTACGGCCGCTCGATCGGCCTGCAGGCATCGATGATCGGCGTGATCATCGGCATGCAGGCCGCCGCCGCATTCGTGGTGCGCCTCTGGATGCCCAGGCTGGCAAAACGCTTTAGTGAAGAACGAGTGCTGGCTGGGTCGCTGTTGATGGCGGGCGCGACATATTTTCTCTTCCCGTTATTCCAGAACCCGTACATTCTCGCGCTCATTTCTTTCATGCTCGGGCTGGGACTCGGATGCGGACAACCGCTGTCTATTGTACTGACCTACAACCATTCACCTCCGGGCCGTGCGGGCGAGGCGCTGGGTCTGCGTCTGACGGTTAACAAGTTCACGCAGGTTTCGGTCCCGCTGGTGTTTGGCTCGCTCGGTGCCGCGTTTGGGGTTTATCCGATATTTTGGGCGAATGCGGTATTCCTGTTGGTGGGTGGGTATGTGACGTCGAAGCAGGAGCCGGCGAAGACGGCGGGGACGGGCGGGGAGTAGCGTTACGGTGACATCTGAGTCAGATACTCATCCCCTCTCCCGTCGCGGGAGAGGGGGCAAACCAAGCAGTGCGGGATCCCACCCTACGCATCAATCCGCCTTGATATTCGCATCCTTAATAATCTTCTGATACCGAGCCACATCCCGCTTCACCAGCTCACCCAATGCCGCGGAACTACCACCATGCGCCTCATAATTCTGATCGCTCATGCGCTGTTTCGCATCAGCGGAAGAGATCGCGGCATTGACGGCCTCGTTAAGTTTCGCAACCACCTCTTTCGGTGTGCCGGCAGGCGCAAACAATCCAAACCACACATCGATGTTATAGCCCTGCAGCTTTGCCGCCTCGCTGACGGTAGGCACATCTTGCCAATACGAGGATCGGTTCGAACCAGTGACAGCAATACCGCGAGCCTTGCCGGCCTTGATGTGCGGCGACAGGTTGGCGATGGTGCTGAATGCGATCGGTACCGTGCCGGATATATGGTCGGGAATGGCGGGAGCGCATCCCTTGTAGCTGACGTGCGCCATCTTCGCTTGCGTCATCTGTAGCAGGAGTTCGCCCGCCAGGTGCTGCGGAGTGCCGTTCCCACAGGATGAATAAGCAAGCTTGTCGGGATTTTCCCTGGCGTACCGGATGATGTCCGCAAGGCTCTTGAACTCGCTGCCCGAAGAAACGGATATGGCTACCGGCGAGCTGCCCACCAGTGCGACCGGCGCAAAATCCTTGATCGGATCGTAGCCGACCTTTTGGAACAGGGAAGGATTGATCGCGAGGTTGTTGGTGATCATGACCAGCGTGTAGCCGTCGGCCGGCGACCTGGCTACCTGTTCCAGGCCGATGTTGCCCGATGCGCCTGGCTTGTTCTCGACAATGAAGGTCTGGCCCAGCGATTTCTGCAACGCGTTGGCCACCACACGAGCCATCGTGTCCGTTCCTCCTCCGGAGGCGAACGGGACCACGATTCGTACGGTCTTGTTCGGATAATCCTGGGCATGTACAGCACCTGCGGCAAGAATCGCAGCGACACCCAGGATCGTTGTTCTGATCGGTCGTAATTTTAATGATTGCACTTCGCGTCTCCTGAAAAACTCTTGTTATCGATCCGTTCCGGTCGCTGCCGCATGCACAGCTTTACGCCTGGCTGGTATTTCGTCAACCAATCAGGTGAATACCCGGAATTGCGTTTTACAATAATGGTGATTACCACGGAGACCACCAATAGATGGCAAAGCTCGACCTTGAATGGCTGGCTGTATTCGACGAAATCTACAAGACCGGCAGCGTCACGCGTGCCGCAGAGAGGCTCGGGATGGCGCAGGCGACGGCCAGCATCGCCCTCAATAAGCTGCGTGTACATTTCGACGACAAACTTTTTAGCCGCACCTCACAGGGGATGGAACCGACCCCCTATGCGCAGCAAATCTATCCTGAACTGCGCGACGTGATAGACCGGCTGGAAAAAGCGCGCGGAGTGCGGGCAGAGTTCGTACCGCATGATGCGACCCGCGAGTTTTGCATCTGCATGACTGACATCAGTGAAGTGGTGCTGCTGCCTACGCTGCTAAATCATCTGCGCCGGGTCGCGCCGAAGGTTCATATCAACGCGGAAAAGATATCAACCGACAGTCCGCGTCGCCTTGAAGCCGGGGATGTTGATCTTGCGGTGGGATTCATGCCGCATCTGGAGGCGGGATTTTTCCAGCAAACCTTGTTCTCGCAAGACTTCGTCTGCCTTGTGGCGGCGGACCTCCCGCGTTTCGGTGCAAAGCTGAGCAAGGAAGCATTCTTCGCCGAATGCCATATCGTGGTCACTACGTCGGGCACCGGCCATTCCATCGTCGATAAAGTGATGGCGCAACATGGCAACCAGCGGCAGGTAGTGCTGCGCGTACCGAGTTTCCTGGGGGTTGCGCGGATAGTGGCGCAAACCGAACTGCTGGTCATTACCCCGCGACTGCTCGGCGAGACCCTTGCGTCACAAGAAAAAGTGCGGCTGCTCGCGCCGCCGATTGCGCTGCCTTCGTATGCGGTGAAACAGCATTGGCATGAGCGGTTTCATACAGACCATGGGAATGTATGGCTGCGACGTACTATGGCTGAGTTGTTTTCGAAGCGGACGCGGGATCGTAAGACTACGGCGTGAATTGGTAGGGTCAGCTCAACTCCCCTCTCCCGCAAGCGGGGGAGAGGGGAGCCAGCCACCTGAGTCCTGCACAAATCGTCACAACACATTACTCCGGCTGAAGATTTGCCGCCTTCGCCGCAGCGGCCATACGAGTGCGCTCTCCGTTCAACGATTCGGCCAATTGCGCCGGACCGCCGCCGACCATCTCGATACCCGCGGTCTTCATCAGTTCGATCATGTCCGGTCGTTTTGCAATCTTCGCGATTTCGCTGGAGATGCGATCAATCGCCTCCTTCGGAGTGCCAGTCGGGGCGAGTGCGATGACGCGCACCGCAAAGTCAAAGCCGGGAATCTTTTCCGAAATCGCGGGCACGTCCGGAGCCAGCGACGAACGCTTGGCCGAATTCGTCGCCAGCAATTTCACCTGACCCTGCTTTGCAAACGCGGCCATCGACGGATAGGCGGCGAACACCAGGTCGACCTGACCGCCCACCAGCGCCGGCACCGACGCACCGCTACCGCGGTAAGGGATGTGCGCCATCTCGATGCCAAGGCCTGCCTTCATCGCCTCAGTCGTCAGATGGTGCGAGCTGCCGATACCCGAGGAACCGTAGTTAAGAGAACCCGGTTTCGCTTTCGCCATGGTGATGAATTCATCCAGGTTGTTAGCGTGAACGCGCGGATGGACCGCGAGGAACAGCGGCGAGTTGGCGATCAGCGACACCGGCATGAAATCTTTTACCGGATCGTACGGCAGCTTCTTGTTTGTCAGCGGATTGATGGTGATCATCGAACCGTCAGTGACGAGGAAGGTATAGCCATCAGCCGGGGATGTTGCGATATTCGCTGCGGCGACTGCGCCGTTACCACCTGGCCTGTTGTCGACCACCACCGACTGCCCTACGCTTTCTTGCAGTCGCTGTGCGACCGCGCGTGCGACCGTATCAGGCAGGCCGCCGGCCGCATAAGGAACCACCAAGCGAATGCCTTTGGAAGGATAAGCCTGCGCGTTCGCAGCGGTGGGCAGCGCGAAAGCTGCGGCAATGGAAAGCCCAAGTACGCGGCCGATCAATCTCTTCATGTTCATTTTTTGTCCCCTCAACTTTCTTATGAATTACTGCATGACACTACAGCCAGGCGTTGTCGCGGCCCGTCTGGTCTGTAGGCAGTGTCTCCCCGAATTAAATTAGATATCTAAGTAATTCACCTCATAAGGTAGTCACTTTCCCTGGCACGATCAATCTTGATTGTTGAATCAATGTGAAGCCTGGACGCTTCATTACTCGGTAGAAAGCGGGAGCGGCAGGCGCGCCGCTCTACCGGCCTTCAGTCAACAGCTTCGATAGCTCGCGTGTAGAGGGCATGCGGCGACTTCCCTCCGCCGCGTTGAGCTCATCGTCAGCAAGATTCGTGATGATCGCGAGCAGGACATTGCGTGCGGTGTTGATATCCGCGGGAGCAATGCCGTGCACGCTGATTGCATTGACCTCTTCGGCGAGGGGCACCAGCTTGGCCTTCAGCGCGCGGCCCTCCTTGGTCAGGAAAATATGCACCTTCTTTTTATTGCCGGGCAGCTGTTTGCGCTCGATATAACCGAGCGTTTCCATCGCCTTGACCGCTGCGAAGGTGGTGGGCTCCATCACCCCCGCCTGTTCACTCAGTTCCTTCTGGGTCAGGCCGTCCGATTCCCAGAGTATCCGGAGAAACGTCCAATGCCCGAAAGACACGGCATGCTCGGTCAGGCGCATTTGCAGCGCGCGTACGAGTGCGCGCGTAGCGTCCTTGACCAGATGCGCCAGGCGATCGTTCGGGACCGCTTCACGCCAGTGCTGGAGAATTCTTTGTGCGTCGTCCTGGGATTTCATGCGGATAGCCGGAGTAGAGATGAGGATGATTTTTGGATCATAGCGCGCTTTGATCCTTGTGCGTGGAGCGATGTAGATTGGGATGAAAATCCCAACCTTCGGACCCCGGATAATAGCCGTCGGTTATGCGGAGGGTGAACGTTGGGATTGCATCCCAACCTACGTCCGTCGTACATTGAGATGCACTCATAGGTCGGAATGTTTCATCCGTGATCAACCACCAGCTTTGCACGAGGACGCAGCAACTGCCCCGACAGCCGCTGCTCCTGCACATGAGCAACCCAACCCGCGGTGCGCGACAGCGTCACGATCGCGCCCGCACTGCGCTCTGGCAGCCCCATCGCGATCGCTAACGTCAAAACAGCAAGCTCCTGGCGTGGATACAGGCCCAACTGTTTCTGCGCGTCGTCGACAAAGCCGTAAATCGCTTCCAGCCGCTTCGATTGCACCTTGCGCTGCTTCGCGATATCGAGAAGCAGCAAGGCGCGCGGATCGCCCTCGGGGTACAGAGGGTGTCCGAACCCGGGCACTGCACTTCCCCGCTCCTGTAATTGTCGTGCGCGGCGCAGTAGCAGCTCCTTGCCGGACGCACGGGCCAGGAATGCGTCGACCCGGTTGTACAGCCGCCCGATGTGCACACCCGAATTGGCGCAGATGGCCGACGTGATGCAACTATGCAGTGTCGAGCCGCTTGATGCGGTCACTCGCGCGGCAAATGTGCTGGAAGTGAGCTCATGATCGGCAAACAGCACCAGCATCGCCTCGAGAGCCAGCCGATTCTCTTCCGACTTGTCAAGCGCGAGCGCGCGCAACAGGCCTTCGGCTATCGTTTGCCCGCTCTGCATCGGATAAAAGCGGCGATGATCGGAAATGTAGCCGAAGCACCCGGTGAACGTCTGGATGATTTCGCGTGCCGCGACGAACACCGCGCCGCTATGCACGCTCTCTTCCACGCTTCCACGTGACATGCCGAGCTGAAGCGCAATAAGTGCGAAGGTTTCCATCAACTGGTCATTCGACTGCGGCGGCGCCATCGAGCCTGCCACGTTGCGTACTCGTGCGGTTTGCGAAGTCATGCGCCAACGCGGCGGCTCTTCATGCCATTCGCCTGACCAGAGGAGTTCGGCGACGGCTTCGAAGCTCGCCCCGCCTCTCGCCAGGTCCAGTGCGAGCCGGCCGCGATAGCGCGGTCCGTCCGGCGTAATCTCGGTGATTGATGAGGGGATGATCGGTTCGCCCCAGTTCATCGCTGATGCCGCCACCACTCCGTGTCCTGACCTTGCCAGCGACCTTCTTCGCAACTTCTCGATGTCTTCGCGCAGGTACAGGCGGTCCTTGCGGCCTGGCTGCCTGATGCTGCGTATCCAGCCGCGGCTTACGTACGCGTACAAGGTCTGCTCGCGTACGTCGAGGATGCCGATCGCTTCGCGGGCGGGGACGTAGTCTTTTTGGATGGGGGGTTCAGGTTTGTTCATGACCTGGGGGGTTGTCTCCGTAGTGAATCATGATCGCTTCAACGGGTTCTTGTCGCTCGGTGTTCAACCCCCTATCGCAACATCACACTGCTCCCGCCCCGACTTCAACAACGCAAGACAAATCTCCAACGTAGACCGCGCCCAAAGCCCATCATGAAGCGGCATCTCTCCACGAACAACCGCCGCATACAACTCATCAATAACTTCAAACCGCGGCACAGCAGGCGCCTCAAGCACACGCCGCTCCCGTTTCGCATCACCATAAATCATCACCGAATCGGGCAAAGGCCGCACATCACCCCGCTCGCACGAAACAATAACCGGCCCAAAGTGCTGATGCTGATGCATGACGACATCAGGCGGTTTATACGCCGGCCCGCCATAAGTGCCCGAAGCCTTCAGCCGCGCCTCTTCTTCAACCGACTGGATGCTGGCAAGCCGACGCCGCGCAACACCATAGGCCTCCGGATCCTTAGGCGATCCAAGCTCTCCCGCCCAGCCGCACCATTCATCACTATCGAAGTGCCCATACCCGTTGTAAGTCAGCGAAGCGAACACACCATTTTCAAACCACAACAAAGCGGAATATGCGCCTTCAGTAGGCCGTGCACTATCCCAAGCGCCCATCACAGCGCGTACGCGTGTCGCGCGACTGCCAGCGAGCAGGCGGACGATATCAACCTGATGCGCGGCCTGGCTGAACACGACACCCCCGCCCTCCTCGGTCATCAGCTCCTCGGGACGGCGTGGCCGATAAAGGAAGTCCGTGTAGTTAAGCGCCTGGATCATCTTGACCCGACCAAGTTCACCGGAGCCGATGATGTTGCGAGCCTGCAGGTAAGGCGTATCAAAACTGTGGCAATGGCCGACGATCAGATACACACCGGCGGCACGGCAAGCGTCGATCATGTCATCGCACTCCGCCATGTTGATCGCCATCGGCTTT
>JAQGMD010000292.1 GCA_028292565.1 Burkholderia sp.
AATTCAATCACGATTTATGCGCCTGCCGGATTCAAGAACCTGAAACTCGAACTCTTCGCGGTGACCCAATGAACACGACCATCCTCGATCTCACTCAAAACACCATTTCGATGCCTCCGTCGCTGTACGCCGAAAATGTGCTGCCACAATCCGAACCAACCCAGACGTCGCGGACCTTGGTCGACTTGATGCACGACGGGTTTTACCTGTTGCTGCTGTTGAAAAACCGCTACACGCCAGGCGATGCAGAGCAATTCCGGAATGAGCTACGCCGCCTGCTCGACAAGTTCGAACGGGGAGCACGTTCCTTGCAGGCGTCGGCAGACGATATCTATGCAGCCAAGTATGCCTTCTGCGCTGCCGTTGATGAGACGATCCTCTCTTCGAAAATGCCTATCAGGGAAGTATGGGAGCGCGCGCCCTTGCAGCTGTTGCTGTTCGGCGACCAGCTTGCGGGGCAAAACTTCTACGTCAAACTCAAGGAAGTGCGGCATCGCGGTGAAGCGAGCGTACAAACGCTGGAAGTGTTCTATATGTGCCTGCTCACCGGCTTCCAGGGCAAGTACATGCTCGACGGCAAAGAGAAACTGAACTACCTGATTGCCACCCTCGACAAGGAGATTGCTCACCTCAAGGGCAAGCGCGCGCAGTTTGCCCCGCATGCGAAGGTTCCGGACAACATCAGGAATCTCATGAAAGCGGATATTCCGATGTGGGTCGTGGGGGCCTCATTGGCCTTGCTCGGCATCGTGACTTATGCGGGGCTCAGTTGGCTACTTGCGCAACATACGAATGGGGCGCTCGGCGCTTATTTCGACGTGATCAAGCTCGCGCCGAAGGTTGCAAACATCACGATCAGCCTGCCCTGATTTCCCTACACGAGAACTGTCTAGAAGATGCAAAGCGCATACACACCGGACGCCCCGGCGGAAACCACCCTTGGCGGACTGACGGGTCAGGGCCGCCAGGCCTTTTTGCAAAGCTTGTCACAACACGCCCGTCTGATATCCATTGAAACGCCGCTGGACGCAGGGGCACTGATTGTCGAGAACTTTAGCGGACGCGAGGCCCTGTCCGGCCTGTTTCGTTTTGACGTCGATTGCTTCTCCACTTCCGCCCACTATGAACTCAAGGCCCTGGCTGGCGAGGAGGTAACGCTGCGCCTGCTGCTGGCCGATGGCAATACACGTTCCTTTCATGGCATGGTCATCGTCGCGCAGCAGCTCGGCAGCGATGGTGCTCTCGCACGCTATCGCTTGACATTAGCCCCCTGGCTACAGGCACTTGCAATGAGGCGTGACAGCTACGTATTCCAGGACAAGACCGTATTGGAAATCATTGAAGAGGTTTTCAATGATTATCCGATCGCGAGCTACCGCTTTGATGTCAAGGCGGCGATGCCGAAACGCTCACTGACCATTCAGTATCGGGAAACCGATTACGAATTCATCGCCCGCCTGCTCGCCGAAGAAGGCCTGAATTTTTTCCTCGAACACGAGGACGATCATGGCAGTCAGGAAGCCGCGCCTCGCAATCGAAGTCGAGCCGCAGCAACAGAGGCGAAGAACGCCCATGCGCGTCATATGTTTGTTGTGTTTGACGACAATGCATCACTTGCGGTCGGGTCTCAACAGTCAGTCCGCTTCCACCGCGCGTCCGCCACCGAATCCAGCGACACGATCACGAATTTCACCAAACGGCTCCAGGTACAAGCCGGCGCCGTTACACTGGGTAATTGGGACTACAAGACACTAACGGCCGCTTCAGCGGAAAGCAGCGTACAAAGCAAAGCGACTGACGCTCCGAAGCTTGAGATCTATGAAGGCGCAGGCGCATATCGCTATACCGACAGCGCCGAAAGCGAGCGTATTGTCCGTGCCCGCGTCGAGTCGCTCGCAATGCAACAGCAGGCCGTACATGCGGAAAGCTCGGTGCGTGCACTGGCGGTCGGAACCTGGTTCCGGTTGACCGATCATCCCGATTGCGCGTCTGGTGCTGAAAATGCGCACCAGTACATTGTCACGTCCGTCGAGCATCGCGGATCCAACAACCTGTCAGGCCAGATAACAAAGCTGGCAAACCGCGACGATATCGAACCCGGGACTTATCGCAATCATTTCACCTGCACGCCACGCTCCACTCCGGTCCGCCCGACTTATTGGTTTCCCAAACCCACTGTGCCAGGCTCCCAGGTCGCCCTCGTGGTCGGCATCGCCAACGAGGAGATTACGACCGAGCGCGATCATCGGGTCAAAGTCCAGTTTCCGTGGCAGCGCGGCGATCAACCGGCGTCTGGCCAGCAGAATCACCCCTCCACGAGTAACGCGCCCGGCAACGAAACTGCCGGCACCTGGGTGCGTGTGGCCGAGACATCGGCAGGAGCAAACTGGGGGTCTCATTTCATACCACGCATAGGACACGAAGTACTGATCGATTTCATCGCCGGCGACATCGACCGGCCCGTCATTACCGGCCAGCTGTACAACGGCGCCGATGCGCCCGCCTTTCATGGTGGCGACAACCATCGCGGCGCGCTCGCCGGGATCAGGTCAAAAGAATATGCAGCCGGCGGGTTCAACCAGTGGGTCATGGACGACACGCCGGATCAATTGCGTCAGTCGTTTGCGTCAAGCTGCTCCGCGAGCCAGTTAAACATCGGCTACCTGATCCGCCAGAACGGCAACGCACGTGGCGCATATCGTGGTAACGGTTTTGAACTGGCCACCGATGCGTGGAGCTCCTTGCGTGCGAGGCGCGGCATTTTCCTGTCCACCGCACAGCGCAACGATGCAGTGTCAACACAGCTTGATACCGGTGAAGCTCAGGAGAAGTTTGACGCAGCTGCGGAAACCGCAAAAGCCTTGTCGGATTCGGCCGTTCAACATCAGGCGCTGCCGCTGTCAACGCACCAGGGCATACAGCAAATGATGAAGGCGATTGCCGGCACAGAAGTGGCTGACGGCCAGCGAGCTCCGAAGTTCGAACAGCCGTTGGCGCTGATCGACAGCCAGGCAGGCATCAGCACAGCAACCCCTGCATCGACAGTCATGCTGGCTGGTCAGGATATAACCATGACGGCGGCCTCGGCGATGCGTTTGACGGGGGGACAAGGCCTCTCGCTTGCTGTCGCCAGAACCGCGTCGTTGTTTACCCACGCAGGAGGCGCAAAAGTCATTGCAGCGAAGGAGCCACTGTCTGTCCACGCCCATTCGGGCCCCATGGATGTAGTCGCCGACAAGGCAATGACGATCACCTCGTCGAACGGGAATATCAAAGTTCAAGCGAAACAGGAAATCCTGCTTGCGTCTGGCGGCGGGTATATCAAACTCGCCGGGAGCAATATCGATATCCACTGTCCGTCTGCGGTCTCGGTAAAGGGCGTACAGCATGGCTTCCGGGGAGCGGGAAGTAAAGCAGCAGAGCTACCGCTTCTTCCGGATGAGGCCGCCAAACTCAATAATTGGATCGCGATTAACTACCGCGATGCCGTAGGTGATCCCATGGCCGACGTCGGATACAAAATCAGATTCGATAGTGGTGCGGTCATCGCTGGCAAGCTGGATTCAAACGGCCACGCACACCATGAAAACGTTCCCGAATCCGCGGCAACTGTCGAGTATGAGCAACGCACGCCAAAACCCGACGCGCCATGGGAGTCTCTCCAGA
>JAQGMD010000297.1 GCA_028292565.1 Burkholderia sp.
TGCCGAGCCGGTTGATTTCAACGCGTGGATAGGGAACCAGAATTTGCACAGGCGCATATTGCTGACACCGCGCGCGGAGCAATCGCTGTCGGAATGGGCGCGCCACCAGGCGCCGCAGTCGGTGGCGGTGCTGATCGGTCCGGAAGGCGGCTTCACCGAACAGGAGGAAAGTGCCGCCCGTGCGCATGGCGCGATAATGTTGTCGATGGGACCACGGGTATTGCGCACCGAAACCGCCGGGCTGGCAGCGGTGGCGTCCCTTAACTCTGCCTGGGGCGAAATGTAGTCATGGAATGGCTCCGACAACTGTTTCACCGCGACCAGCCGCGCATACCTGAGCCGCTCTGGCAATCGTGCATAGCTCGCCTGACATTTTTGCAACGCTTGCCGGCGCATGACCTGGACCGGCTCAAGCTCCTCTGCGAATCGCTGCTTGCCAGGAAATCATTCACCGGCGCCGGCGGACTCGAACTGAGTGATGAAATCGCCGTGCTGGTTGCCGCCCAGGCCAGCCTGCCGATACTGAACCTGACGCTCGACCTTTACAACGACATGGCGGGCATCATCGTGTATCCGTCAGAATTCATCGTTCCCCATGCGGAAATGGATGAAGCGGGCGTGATGCATGAATGGCACGCGCCGGTGTCGGGCGAAGCCGTCGACGCCGGCGGCGCGGTCATTCTCTCCTGGGAAGACGTCGAAGATGTCGAATCGCCGGGATACAACGTTGTGATTCACGAATTCGCCCACAAAATAGATATGAATGACGGCGTCGCCAATGGCTGCCCACCCTTCCTTGCCGCATTCCACCATGGCATGGACGCGAACGCGTGGCAACAAACGTTCTCGGTGGCCTATGGAGATTTTGTCGCACGGGTGGCGCACATTGACAATCAGTTACCGGATGATTTCGACGGCGACGATCCCCGCCAGGCCGGGCAGTATGAAGACCTGTATGCGGATTTGCCGCTCGATCCGTATGCCGCCCACCATCCGGCCGAATTTTTCGCGGTCGCGTCGGAAGCGTTCTTTGTGCTGCCGGAACCGCTGGCCGAGGCTTACCCGGAGGTCTACGAATTGCTTGCACGGTATTACCGGCAGGACCCGCTACGCGCGTGACTGCCCTTGCAAGAAGGAAAACACGAGGAAAGCATTTATAATTCAAGGTTTTGCATTCATCGCACCGGTATGAAGGTATTTCGCGGACTTCCCAATGCCGCATCGCGCGCGCCCTGCGCGCTGGCGATCGGCAACTTTGACGGCGTGCATCGCGGGCATCAGGCCCTGCTGGCGCGCGTGCGCGAAGCTGCGACCAAAATGGGCCTGGATGCCGCAGTCATGACCTTCGAGCCGCATCCGCGCGAATTTTTCGCCCGCCTTGCCGGCGACCTGTCCCGGGCGCCGACGCGTATCGCCGGCCTGCGGGACAAGCTGCAATCGCTGTCGAACGCCGGTATCGATCGTGTTATCGTCGAACACTTCAATGCGCACTTTGCCTCGATGTCGCCGCAGGAGTTCGTTGAAAAGGTATTGGTGCAGGGTCTGCACGTAAAGTGGCTGATGGTGGGCGAAGACTTTTGCTACGGCTCCAAACGCGCCGGAACGGTCCAGACGCTGATGGACGCGGGCAAGCAGTACGGCTTTCATGTCGAAACCCTGCCGGCAGTGACCAATGACGGCACCCGCATCTCCTCTTCAGCGGTCCGCGCAGCGCTGGCGCAAAGCGATTTTGCACTAGCGGCGCAGTTGCTCGGTCATCCGTATTCCATGTCGGGACATGTCATCCATGGCAAAAAGCTGGGACGCACGATCGGATTCCCGACCATGAACTTGCGGGTCGCCCACAAGCGCCCTGCCATCTCCGGCATCTTCGCGGTGCAGGTCCATGGGCTGGCCGACAAGCCGTTGCCCGGCGTGGCCAGCCTGGGCGTGCGCCCGACTGTCGAGGACAGCGGCCGTATCCTGCTGGAGACTTATGTATTCGACTATGACCGGCAATGCTATGGCGAAGTGGTCCGCGTGGAATTCCTGAAAAAATTGCGCGACGAAGAAAAGTACATAGACCTGCCGACGCTGACCGACGCGATTGCACGCGACGTCGACAATGCACGTGACTTTTTCCGGCAGAGGGACGCCCTGGCGGTTTCCGCGACCGACCGAATTTGACGATCAAACAACGCCCGACTGTTTGATCCACCGATTACTACGATTGAAACCACCATGTCCGAACAAAAAAACAAGTATCCGGTCAACCTGACCGAAACTGCCTTCCCGATGCGCGGCGACCTCGCCAGGCGCGAACCGAAATGGGTGAAGGAATGGCAGGAGAAAAAGATCTATGACCGTATCCGCAAGGCCTCCAAAGGCCGCCCGAAATTCATCCTGCACGACGGCCCGCCGTACGCGAACGGCGACATCCACATCGGCCACGCGGTCAACAAGATCCTGAAGGACATGATCGTCAAGGCGCGCCAGCTGGCCGGTTTCGACGCCCAGTATGTGCCGGGCTGGGACTGCCAC
>JAQGMD010000327.1 GCA_028292565.1 Burkholderia sp.
CTCTGGCCGAAACTTGACAGGAATCAAACCGGTACTATGCTGGAGCAATAGCACAACTATTCTTGTCCCGCTCTGGGCAAGGAGCCGCTGCTATTAGGATCTCAAGCGGTCTCTTTATCCCGCGTCCAAGAGATCAACTGTCAGGACATCCCGTTAGTTACATAAGCAGAAGACCTCACAAGCATGCGATACATGATGAATCGAATGCTTCGTATCGTCTTCTCTCCGTGAAGTCGTTGTCATCTGCCCAGGAGGCGCGCATTATGCAAGAAACAACATGGTTGTCCGGAGTTCCAGAAATGGATGAGTTGCACCGCAATTTGACTGCGGCGCTGGACCGATTGGCAGCTGCCGCCGATCACGAGTTCCGCGCCGGCTTTGAGGCTTTCGTCTCGCAGCTGGAATTGGCGTTTCGCATGGAAGAACAATGGATGGATGATATTGACTTCCCCGCCTTCAGGGTACATCAGGAGCAGCACGCAAGAGTGTTAGGCGGGCTGCATGCCATTCATGCAAGGGTATCAAGCGGCGACATCAAGCTGGGGCGGGAAGCTGTGGAAAACCTGCTGCCGCAGTGGTTCGCTTTCCATATTGCCACCATGGATGAAGCCTTGGCGCTCGCGATGCAAGTGGCAAAGGCGGAAACAATGTCGCCTGGAGCCTACAGCAACATGCAGACCGACGCTCCATATGCCCTGTCCCCCTGACCCCGAATTACCCGCTGCGCACGAAACGAGACTCGTGCGCAGCATGACAGGCTAACGACGAGGCACCGCTCCTGACGTCAATTTTGGCAACAGCACCCACATCATTCCACGCTGCTTCATCTTTCCCGCTTTTTCGCCCGCCTCCGGACCGAATCCCCAAAAGAAATCCGCACGCACTGCGTTCTTGATTGCACCGCCCGTATCTTGCGCCATCATCAAACGCTGCAAGGGCGTGTCCTTGTTAGGCTGGGTAGTCGAAAGAAAAACCGGTACGCCTAGCGGCACAAACTGGATGTCGACCGCGATCGAGCGTTGTGGTGTCAGCGGGACGCCAAGCGAACCTTTCGGGCCCTTGTTAGGATCCGTCAGCTTTTCTTCCCTGAAGAAGACGTAGCTTGGGTTCGCATTCAGCAATTCCTGCTGGCGCGCAGGATTATTGGCGAACCACGCCTTGATGCTTTGCGCGGAAGCCTGGTCCATCGTCATTTCGCCCTTGTCGACGAGGTACCGACCGATCGATTTGTAGGGATGTCCGTTTTGGTCCGCATAGGCGACTCGTACGATTTCTCTGGTGTCGCTCAACTGCACTCTGCCGGACCCCTGGACCTGCAGGAAAAAAGCTTCGATCGGATCGTCGACCCAAAACAGTTCCTTACCTGCCAGCGTATTCGCCTCGGTCATTTCGGCGCGCGTCGGATAAGGAAGCACCTTGTTGCCGGCCAGGCGCCCGCGCAGGCGCATGCCTTTCAGTTCCGGATATACGCTCGCAAGGTCAATCGTCAGCAGGTCGTCCGGTGCACGATACAGCGGTGTCTGATACGGCCCTCCACGCTTGCGCGCGCCCCGCAGGAGCGGCTCATAGTATCCGGTGACGAGGCCGGATTCCGATCCATCCGGATTGAAGACCTGGTGCGGTACAAAGAACGATTCGAAGAACAGCCGCACCGCCTTTTCATTGGTGACATTGACGTCCCGCGCAATTGTGCAGGGCTCCTTCCAATCCGGCCTCCTGACCAAGACCTCGCAAGACGACATAAATGCCGGCCACGCCTGGCGCAGATCGTCTTTGTCCCAGCCGGTCAATGCAGTGAACGCGACCGGCCTTAATACTTCCTTGGGCTGTTCGACAGGCTTAGCCGCCGATGTCGGTGCCGGCGCCGCTTTCGGCGCCTGTTCCGGCGGGACTGTGGTGCAGGCGGTGATACCGAATGCGACGAAGAGTGCGGATACGAGTAAACTTGTGCGTATAAATGACATTGAAGGTGATCGATATGTGGCTGTTAATGCTTGAAGCGGGTGTAGCACTGTTTTTGCTTGTATTCATTGTGTGGTGGACCGCGTTTTCCGGCAAAAAGCCGACTCAGCAATCCAAACCAAAACCATTGCCGCCGAAGGACGACGCGCAACTTTAATCTCAGTGCAGCGTGCGCGGCAGCGTCAATACGAATTCCGGTACTGATGCTTCGAATTGCTCGCCGTCCTCGGCGACGCAGAAATATTTCCCTGACATCGAACCGTGCGGCGTACGGATTGCCGTGCCGCTGGTGTATTCAAATTGTTCGCCCGGCCGCAGCAACGGTTGATGCCCGACCACGCCCAGTCCGCGCACTTCCTCGACTTTATTGTTGGCGTCGACAATGACCCAATGCCGTGAAATCAATTGCGCGGGGATCTGCCCGGTATTCTTAATTGTGATGGTATAGGCGAATACGTAACTGGAACGGTCGGGATCGGATTGGTCCGCCAGATATTGCGTTTTAACAGTCACCGTAAATTCGTATGCAGCCATGTAGTATTCCTTGTTTTTCTTTCCACGCGAGTCGTGCTATTAAGCCATTTGCATCCGAGATCTTACATCGGTGCAAGGCCTTGCCGTCAGCTGAGGGGTAAAATAGCGGATCTTTTTTATAGCGACTCGTCATGCCAACCTATCGCATCGCCCCCAGTATCCTTTCCGCCGACTTCGCCCGACTGGGCGAAGAAGTCCGCAACGTCGTAAGCGCCGGCGCCGACATTATTCATTTCGACGTAATGGATAATCATTATGTTCCCAATCTGACAATCGGGCCTCTGGTGTGTGAAGCGATCCGGCCACATGTGCAAGTGCCTATCGATGTACACCTGATGGTTAAACCGGTCGATCGCATCATTCCCGACTTTGCCAAGGCCGGCGCGAACATCATTACATTCCATCCGGAGGCATCCGAGCATATCGACCGCACGCTGCAACTGATCCGCGATAACGGATGCAAGGCGGGGCTCGTGTTCAATCCCGCGACACCCTTGCACCACCTGGATCATGTGATGGACAAGCTCGACATCGTCCTGATCATGTCGGTCAATCCGGGCTTCGGCGGCCAGTCGTTCATTCCTCAGGCTCTGACTAAGATCGCCGAGGTACGCAAACGTATCGATGAATCCGGCCGCGACATCATGCTGGAAGTCGATGGCGGCATCAAGGTAGAGAATATCGCCGAAGCAGCGCGTGCCGGCGCAGACACGTTTGTGGCAGGCTCTGCAATTTTCGGCAAGTCGGACTATAAGGCTGTCATCGACGGCATGCGCAGCAGGCTGGCGCAGCTGTGAACACACCCGAGCGCGTCCGACTGAGCGGCATTCGTGCCGCCATCATAGATCTCGACGGTACCTTGCTGCACACTGCGCCGGACTTTCACGTTGCCGTAAATCGGATGCGCGCGGATTTGAGGCTTGCGCCGCTCGATATCGAGACCATTACACATTTCATTGGCAAGGGGTCCGAAAACCTGATGCGACGCGTGCTCGCTGTCGATTTCGCGCCCGACCAGGTTGAGGACCGCTTTGAAGAGGCGCTGTCGTCCTACCAGAAGCACTACCTTGCCATCAACGGCGACTATGTGACGATGTATCCGGGTGTTCGGGAAGGGCTGCAGGCTATGCAGGCCAAAGGATTGCGGCTGGCCTGCGTGACTAACAAACCGATTGCGTTCGCCGCGCCGCTACTTGAAAAGACTGGCCTGCATGCGTTCTTCGAAGTGGTGTATGGCGGCGATTCGCTACCGAAGAAAAAACCGGACCCATATCCTTTGCTGAAGGTGTGTGAGGGTTTTAATCTGAGGCCGCAGCAGGTGGTCGCCATCGGTGATTCATCCAACGACGCGCAGGCTGCACGCGCCGCTGGTTGCAGGGTGCTCAATGTGCCTTATGGTTACAATCATGGCCAATCTATACAGGAAGTCGATTCGGATGGTATAGTTTCAACGCTGCTCGAAGCAGCCCATCTAATTTCTGCATAAAACGCAACGACAATGTTTCTCGACAAAAAACGTGACGTGACATCGCTAGGCCTGTATGAGGCTTGGCTATGGCGACGCTGGCAATCCTGGGCTCAATAACCCCGATTCGCCGCTGACCGGCCTTGCCCGGTCGGCAACGTTTTTTAAAACAATCCCCTGCTATTGCCGCTCGTTCTACAATAGCGCCCGGAGAGAAACATGACTGAACTCGAATTCAAATCGCTGGCCGCGCAAGGCTACAACCGTATTCCGCTGATCGCGGAGGCTTTCGCCGACCTTGAAACGCCGCTGACTTTGTACCTGAAGCTGGCGCAGACACAGAATGCGGGCAGGAACACCTTCCTGCTCGAATCCGTTGTCGGTGGCGAACGCTTCGGCCGTTACTCATTCATCGGATTGCCCGCATCAACGCTCATGCGCAGCTTCGGCACCAGAATCGAGGTGCTGAAGAACGGCGCAATAGTTGAAACCGCAGAAGGCAATCCGCTCGATTTCATCGCGGAATTCCAATCCCGTTACAAGGTCGCGCTGCGTCCAGGCATGCCCCGCTTTTGCGGTGGCCTCGCGGGATATTTCGGCTATGACGCAGTCCGCCACATCGAAAAGCGGCTTGCGCACTCGGCACCGAAAGACGATCTCGGCCTGCCGGAAATCCAGTTGCTGGTCACGGAAGAACTTGCCGTAATCGACAACCTGTCCGGCAAACTGTACCTGATCGTCTATGTCGATCCGGCGCATCCGGAAGCGTTTTCGAAAGGACGCCAGCGCCTGAAAGACCTGCGCGCGATGTTGCGGCGGGCGGTCGACGTGCCGATAACGTCAGCATCGGTACGTACCGAGTCGATCCGCGAATTTGCCAAGGAAGACTACCTGAAGGCGGTGGGGCAAGCCAAGGAATACATCATGGCCGGCGACCTGATGCAGGTCCAGATCGGTCAGCGCATCAGGAAGCCTTACGTCGATTCGCCGCTCACCCTGTATCGCGCGCTGCGCTCGCTGAATCCGTCGCCGTACATGTATTTCTATAACTTCGGTGACATGCAAATTGTAGGATCGTCGCCGGAGATCCTGGTGCGCAATGAAGCCATCAGCGACGGTAACAAGAAAGTGACGATACGCCCGCTGGCCGGAACCCGCCCGCGCGGTTCGACGCCCGAAAGCGACGCACAACTTGCGAAAGAATTACTGGCCGACCCGAAGGAAATCGCCGAGCACGTGATGCTGATCGACCTTGCGCGCAACGACATCGGCCGCATTGCCGCCACCGGCACTGTCAAGGTGACGGACAAGCTGGTGATTGAAAAATATTCGCATGTGCAGCATATCGTCTCCAATGTGGAGGGAACGCTCAAGCCGGATTTGTCGAATCTTGACGTGCTGAAGGCGACCTTCCCCGCCGGCACCTTGTCGGGTGCGCCCAAAGTGCGCGCCATGGAAATCATCGATGAACTCGAACTGACCAAGCGCGGCGTCTATGGCGGCGCGGTCGGCTACCTGTCGTTTGGCGGTGAAATGGATCTGGCGATTGCGATCCGTACCGGCGTGATCAAGGATGGCACCCTGTACGTGCAGGCCGCCGCCGGCATCGTGGCCGACTCGGTGCCCGAAATGGAGTGGCAGGAAACCGAAAACAAGGCGCGCGCGGTATTGCGCGCGGCCGAACAAGTGCAGGACGGCCTGGACGGGGAGATCTGACATGCTGCTAATGATCGACAACTACGATTCGTTTACCTACAACCTGGTCCAGTACTTTGGCGAGCTGGGCGAAGAAGTGCGTACATATCGCAACGACGAAATTACGCTTGATGAAATTGCCGCGCTGCAGCCCGACCGCATCTGCATCTCGCCCGGCCCATGCACGCCGCATGAAGCCGGCGTGTCGGTGCCCGTGCTGCAACGGTTCGGTGGCCAGATTCCAATCCTCGGCGTGTGCCTTGGCCATCAAAGCATCGGGGCCGCGTACGGCGGCAAGGTCGTGCTGGCCGGCGAGGTCATGCACGGCAAGACCTCGGTGATCGAGCATACCGGTGTCGGCGTGTTCAAGGACTTGCCGAATCCGTATACCGTGATTCGCTATCACTCGCTGGCAATCGAGCGCGCCTCGCTGCCCGATTGTCTTGAAGTCACATCATGGACCAAGGATGGCGAAATCATGGGCGTGCGGCACAAGGAATTCAATGTGCAGGGCGTGCAGTTTCATCCTGAATCGATTTTGACCGAACATGGCCATGCGCTGCTGAAAAACTTCCTGGCCGGCTGAACGCCGGGCAGCGCATCCGGACGACTTATCCTTCGACACTATCGCCATGCCCATCACTCAACAAGAAGCTCTTTTGCGCTGCATCGATCATCGTGAAATTTTTCACGATGAGATGCTGTCGCTGTTCCGCAAAATCATGGGCGGTGAAATGTCGCCGGTCATGATCGCCGCCC
>JAQGMD010000328.1 GCA_028292565.1 Burkholderia sp.
TGCCAAGGTCCTCAAGTACGATCAGGAAAAGAACCGCGTTTCGCTGGGCGTCAAGCAGCTGGGCGACGATCCTTGGACCGGTCTGTCGCGTCGTTATCCGCAAAGCACCCGTCTGTTCGGTAAAGTCACGAACCTCACCGACTACGGCGCATTCGTTGAAGTCGAGCAAGGCATCGAAGGCCTGGTCCACGTGTCCGAAATGGACTGGACCAACAAGAACGTGGCTCCGAACAAAGTCGTCCAGTTGGGCGATGAAGTGGAAGTCATGGTCCTGGAAATCGATGAAGAGCGTCGTCGTATCTCCCTCGGCATGAAACAGTGCAAGCCGAACCCATGGGATGACTTCGCAATGAGCCACAAGAAGGGCGACAAGGTCCGTGGCGCAATCAAGTCGATCACCGACTTCGGCGTGTTCATCGGCCTGGCCGGCAACATCGACGGCCTGGTTCACCTGTCCGACCTGTCCTGGACGGAAGCGGGCGAAGAGGCTGTTCGCCGCTTCAAGAAAGGCGATGAGCTGGAAGCAATTGTGCTGGCAATCGACGTCGAGCGCGAGCGTGTTTCCCTGGGCGTCAAGCAGCTGGAAGGCGATCCGTTCAACAACTTCGCTGCAATGAACGACAAGGGCGCCGTTGTCAACGGTACCGTCAAGTCGGTCGAGCCGAAGGGTGCCGTGATCCAGTTGTCGGACGAAGTTGAAGGCTACCTGCGCGCTTCCGAAATCTCCCGCGATCGCGTGGAAGATGCCGGTACGCACATGAAAGTCGGCGACAAGGTCGAAGCCATGGTCATCAACATTGACCGCAAGGCTCGCAGCATTCAGCTCTCGATCAAGGCGAAGGACAATGTCGAAACGCAGGAAGCCATGCAGAAGATGTCGTCTGACTCCAATGCTGCTTCCGGCACGACCAGCCTTGGCGCGCTGCTGAAAGCTAAACTCGACAACAAGCAATAAGCGAGTCGACCTGTAAATGACAAAGTCGGAGCTGATTGCCCGCTTGGCTGAGCGTTATCCGCAACTGGTAGCTAAAGATGCGGATTACGCGGTCAAAACCATCCTCGATGCGATGGCCGATGCCCTGGCAACCGGTCAACGCATTGAGATCCGTGGTTTCGGCAGCTTTGCACTCAATAGCCGTCCACCCCGGATCGGTCGCAATCCCAAGTCGGGTGACAAAGTGATGGTGCCGGAAAAGCGGGTGCCGCACTTCAAACCGGGCAAGGAATTGCGCGAGCGCGTAGACGCCATGGTCGGTCAACCGATCAAGGAAGAATAAGTCGTTTGCGGTGAACTAAAGAATTAAAAAACGGCATCTTCGGATGCCGTTTTTTTTACATAGCGGATTTCACGTCAGAGCGGCCCGTACACTGACATGAAATCCCCTCTGAGGGACGCCGTTTTTGCTCGGCATTCGAGGGCGGCGTTTTTTTTCACGTACAATTTCGTTTTGCCTCGCATCCATAGTCGGTGGATCCATGCCCTTTAAAGCTTTTAACAAGAACAATAAGGAAATTGCGCCATGAAAATCCTTACTCGCATTATCGCGGCCATTCTCTTTATTGTTTTTTTCGGCTTCGCCCTGAAGAACACCCAGGAAGCCGCGCTCCGATTCTTTTTCGAATATGAAATACGCGGTCCGCTGGTGCTGCTGCTACTCGCCTTTTTTGGCGCGGGCGCGGTGCTCGGGGTACTGGCAATGACACCCACGGTGTTTCGGCATAAGCGTGACCTGGCCAGGCACAAAAAGACGATCGACAGCATGGTGAGAGAGGGCGAAGCGCAACAGCTTGCTCGCACGCAACCGCCAGCGCCGGACAGCGTCCTGAATAAATGATTCGCGCATAACTACACACAAAACGCATGGAATTCGAAACCTGGTGGCTACTTGGCATCCCCATCTTCTTTACCCTCGGCTGGCTCGCGGCTCGAGTGGACATCAGTCATGTAGTGTCTGAATCGCGCAGCCTCCCGCGCGGCTACTTCAAAGGGCTGAACTTCCTCCTGAACGAGCAGCCCGACAAGGCCATCGACGCCTTCATCGAAATCGTCAAGCTCGATCCGGAAACTGTCGATCTGCATTTCGCTCTCGGAAACCTGTTTCGCCGCCGCGGTGAGATCGAACGCGCGATCCGCGTGCACCAGAATTTATTGGCGCGGCCGGATTTGCCGCACGAGTACCAGATTCACTCGCAGTATGAACTCGGCCAGGATTACCTGAAGGCTGGCCTGCTGGACCGCGCCGAAGAGACGTTTAACCTGTTGGTCGATACCCAGTATGGCGCGCAGGCACGCCGGGCGCTGCTGGAAATCTACCAGCGGGAAAAGGAATGGACGCGCGCGATCGAGGCGGCACGTGCATTGCAGGAATCGGGCGCGGGTGGGCGGCAGAAGGAGATCGCCCAGTTCTATTGTGAGCTTGCGCAGGACGAACTGGTGCACACGCATCCCGACGCAGCAGTGGCGCTGCTCGAAAAAGCCCTGGCAACCGATCGCAAAAACGTACGGGCGACGATACTGATGGGAGATGTTCATCTCGCCCAAGGCAATATCGAAGGGGCGCTGCTTGCATGGCGCAGGGTCGAGCACCAGAGTGTGCCGCACGTTGCACTGGTGGCGCAACGCCTGATGGACGGCTATCGCGCAGTGGGCCGGCCGCAGGAGGGCGTCAATCTGTTGAAGACCTACCTGGCCGAAGCGTCGTCCATCGATTTGCTGGAAGTCGTCTTCAAAGCAGAACTCGAACTGGATGGGCCCGAAGCGGCTAAGCAGTTAATCAGTGATGAAGTGCGGCGCACCCCGACATTGCTCGGATTGGACAAGCTGCTGGAAGCGCGGCTGATGGATGCGCCACCGGAAATCTGGCCGGAACTGTCGATGGTGAAGAACCTGGTGCATGGCTACACGCAAAAGCTCGCGCGTTACCAGTGCAGTCATTGCGGCTTCAAGGCACGGCAGTTCTACTGGCACTGCCCCGGCTGCAATAACTGGGAAACCTATCCGCCCCGCCGTACCGAAGAACTCAACGTAATGAATTAATAAGGCCGGTATGAACATTACTATCATAGGCACAGGCTACGTCGGCCTCGTTACAGGAGCGTGTCTGGCGGAAGTCGGCAACAATGTTTTTTGTCTCGATGTCGATCCGAGGAAAATCGATCTCCTCAATAGCGGCGGCATCCCGATACACGAGCCGGGACTGGAAGATATCGTCGCCCGTAATCGCGCGGCCGGCCGCCTGACATTCTCGACGGATGTGGCGGCCGCTGTTGCGCATGGCGCTATCCAGTTCATTGCGGTCGGCACGCCGCCGGACGAAGACGGGTCCGCCGACCTGCAGTATGTGTTGGCGGCAGCGCGCAATGTTGGCAAACACATGGGCGAGTTCAAGGTCATCGTCAACAAGTCGACGGTCCCGGTTGGCACCGCCGACCAGGTGCACGCCGCCATCCAGGCTGGCTTGAACGAACGTGGCAGCAGCTTCAAATTCTCGGTGGTGTCGAATCCCGAGTTCCTGAAGGAAGGCGCCGCCGTCGAAGACTTCATGCGCCCCGACCGTATCGTTATCGGCTGTGACGATACGCCGGAAGGTGAGCGGGCGCAGGGGCTGATGAAAAAATTGTACATGCCGTTCAACCGCAATCATGAGCGTACCTTCTGGATGGATGTGCGTTCGGCGGAATTCACAAAGTACGCGGCCAACGCGATGCTGGCGACGCGCATCTCCTTCATGAACGAGCTGGCCAACCTGGCTGACAAGGTCGGCGCGGATATCGAGGCGGTGCGGCACGGGATCGGTTCCGACCCGCGCATCGGCTACAGTTTCCTGTATGCCGGATGCGGCTATGGCGGATCGTGCTTCCCCAAGGATGTGCAGGCGTTGGAGAGGACAGCGCGTTCTTATGAGCAGGATCTGCTGATCTTGCGGGCGGTCGAAGCAGTCAACAACAATCAGAAGCAGGTGCTGGGCAAAAAGATAGCCACGCGCTTCGGTGAAGATCTGAGCGGCAAGCATTTCGCGTTGTGGGGCCTGGCGTTCAAGCCAAATACCGACGATATGCGCGAAGCCCCGTCGCGCGTTTTGCTGCGTCAGTTGATCGATCGCGGCGCGACCGTTGCTGTCTACGATCCGGTCGCCCTCGATGAAGCGAAGCGCGTATTGGAGCTGGACCTTGCTGACACGCCGGACGGCCTGGCGCGCATACGATTCAGCAGCGGGGCGATGGATGCGTTGAATGACGCTGACGCGCTGGCAATTGTTACCGAATGGAAGACTTTTCGCAGCCCCGACTTCGATCGCATCAAGACATTGCTGAAAGCACCCATCATATTTGATGGACGCAACATGTTTGATCCGGACGTAATGACGGATGCCGGATTCGAATATCATGGAATCGGCCGTACCGCGCAGAACAGATCATGAAAATAGCCATGCCCGTTACTCTCAAAGCCCCACGTATCCTCGTTGTCGGAGACGTCATGCTGGACCGTTACTGGTTCGGCGATGTGAGCCGTATATCACCGGAGGCGCCGGTGCCGGTTGTGCGCATCGAACGGCGCGAGGAGCGACTCGGCGGTGCGGCGAACGTGGCGCGCAATGCCGCTGCGCTTGGCGCCGACACCGGCTTGCTCGGTGTGGTCGGTGAAGACGAGGCGGGTAATGTGGTCGATCGGATGCTGAAGGATTTGCGCATCAGCAGCTTTCTCAACCGCGATGTAACGATGTCCACCATCATCAAGCTTCGCGTAATCGGGCGCCAGCAGCAGTTGCTGCGCATCGATTTCGAGAACCCGCCAACCGATACCGTATTGCGAGACAAACTGACGCAGTTCAACGCGTTATTGCCGCAATACGATGTGGTCGTGCTTTCCGATTACGCCAAGGGTAGCCTGGTGAATGTGGCGGAGATGATCGGGGCCGCCAGGCAACTGGGCAAGCGTGCGCTGGTCGATCCGAAGGGGGAAGATTTTTCCCGCTACAAGGGCGCTTATGCGCTGACCCCTAACAAAGCCGAGATGAAGCATGTGGTCGGCTCATGGAAGACCGAGGCGGAGCTGACGGCGAAGGCACAGCAGTTGCGCACCTCGCTGGAACTCGAGGCCCTGCTGCTGACGCGCTCGGAAGAGGGAATGACACTCTATACCGAAGCGGAAGTGATGCATGTGCCTGCTGTCGCGCGCGAGGTGTTCGACGTGTCAGGCGCAGGCGACACGGTGATCGCCACCATGGCGACCATGCTCGGCGCGGGCATGCCGATTACCGAAGCGGTACAGATTGCAAATCGTGCCGGCGGAATTGTCGTTGGAAAACTCGGTACGGCTACGGTTACCAAAGAAGAACTTTTCGGCTAGCCGGAAGTCGGATGGGAAAGCCGGATGATTAACAATACGTCAACCGTTTGAACGGTTGCACGTTAACACCAGCAGGGCGCGTTCGGGTCCTCTTCATTCTGCTTCCGATTCACCTTACCTGGAGAAAACAATGCTGAAGAAACTATTGCTGGCGGTCGCGACCTTCGTTGCGACTATGGGTTTTGCATTCGCGCAAGTCGATGTGAATAAAGCGGATCAGGCGGCCCTCGATGGTGTGAAGGGGATTGGTCCGACGAAGTCGAAAGCAATACTCGACGAGCGCAAAAAAGGTGGCGAGTTCAAGGACTGGGCCGACTTTGAAAAACGTGTGAAAGGCATAGGCGGCAAGAGCTCCGACAAACTCTCTGCAGCTGGCCTGACCGTTAATGGCCAACCCAAGTCAAAGGCATCAGCCGCGGCAAAGGACGACAAGAAAGCGGACAAATCGAAAGCAGCCGACGCAGGCAAGAAACCTGAAGCGGCTACCAGGAGCGCTGCCGCACAAGACGCCAAACCAGCGGCCAGCGGCGGAGGCACCAGTGCCGGTGACCCGAAGGCGGCTGACGCTAAAGGCGCGAAGAAAGATATGAAGAAAGAAGAGCCGAAAAAGTAATCCGGACTTCCTCGTGGCGAACCCCGCTGGCGCGAGCCACTGGGGTTTTTTATTGCGCGCAAAAGGACCAGCGCAGGAATAAGTTGCACATGTTTGCTGGCCGTAGTGGGCGCACAAGAGCCTGATCCTATTTCGTGGTCTGCGAACGGGTTGCTCGCCACTAGCAGTGCTCGCACTGCCATCCTCACCCTCAATCCCAGACCAGGCGCTTTCAGCTGTCGTACGCGCGCTGGCGTCTCCGATTAAAATGATGTTTTCATTGAAGCAGTAGAACTCTATTCCCTATGCCTTACCTGACTATTGAAGATACGATCGGTAACACGCCCCTGGTTCAGTTGCAGCGGATTCCCGGAGCCGATGCGGCTCGCCGCAACAACGTGATCCTCGGCAAGCTGGAGGGAAACAACCCTGCCGGTTCGGTGAAAGACCGTCCTGCTTTATCGATGATCGTGCACGCTGAAGAGCGGGGCGACATCAAGCCGGGCGACACGCTGATTGAAGCGACCAGCGGCAACACCGGCATTGCACTCGCGATGGCGGCCGCAATGCGCGGCTACAAGATGGTGTTGCTGATGCCTGAAAATCTCAGTGAAGAACGGCGCCAGAGCATGGCCGCATACGGCGCAAAAATTGTGCTTACGCCTAAGACCGGCGGCATGGAGTATGCGCGCGACCTCGCGGAACAAATGCAAAAAGAGGGGCAGGGAATCATCCTCGACCAGTTCGCCAATCCTGATAACCCGCGCTCACACTACGAAGGTACGGCGCCGGAAATCTGGCGCGATACCGACGGCCGCATCACCCATTTTGTCAGTGCGATGGGCACCACCGGCACCATCATGGGTGTGTCGCGCTACCTGAAGGAAAAAAATTCGGAAGTTCGCATCATCGGCGCGCAGCCTGAAGAGGGCTCGCAGATACCCGGCATCCGCAAATGGCCTGAAGCCTACCTGCCGAAGATTTACGACAAGTCGTATGTCGATCAACTGGAATACGTGAGCCAGGCTGCTGCCGAGCAAATGGCGCGCCGGATGGCGATGGAAGAGGGGATTTTCTGCGGGATTTCTGCAGCTGGTGCATGTGAAGTAGCTCTACGTATTTCGCAAAACGTAGAGAACGCCACGATAGTCTTTATCGTCTGCGATCGCGGTGATCGTTACCTGTCCACCGGCGTCTTCCCTGCCTGACAGGGAAGATTGCCGGCGCAGGTCTCAATCACTCGGTGCGCTGCTCGACGGTTCCGTCTTTGGGTTTGAACTGCTTGTCGCTGATGCGAAATTTGTCGCGACGGTCACCCATGAGGATGCGCAGGTCCTTGATGCTCAGGTCGCTCACTTCATGCATACGGATCAGGAGGGATGCACCTACCGGAAGGCGGCGATGACGGATCTTGCTGATAACCGGTGGGGCGACCTCGAGTGCGCGTGACAGGGCGGCGTCATTCTTCAGGTTGAGTTTTTCGATCAACGCGTCAAGCAGGTTGTTCGGATCGTATGCAACTTGATCGGCTAGTCGGGTACTGTTCATAGTATTGCCTGATTGAGTAGTCATGGTCGCAATATTCCCCAACGCGAGTGGAGTACAGGGAAATTCCTAGGGGTAATCTTTAAATCAACAACACTTAAAACCGTTCTTACCTGCTGGTCGTAAGAAGTCGGAAGCTGTGTGACTTCTGAGATTTTATGAAAAACCTGTTGTATGTTGGAAATATAGTAAAAAAATTCCAAAAATGCAATATTAAACACGGTCAAAATCGCTTGAAATCGAAATTTATTTCCCGGAGCTGCAATTTCCGCCTATGAAACCACCGGCTTATTAGAATTTTACTAAGTCACGATTGTAGTTGCACACCTGAAAGTTTTTTTGACAAGGCGCAACTTGGCAGGCACCGAAGACCATTCTTTGGCGTGTTCGTGGCGATTCCCGAGTGCAGCATTCCACTCGGTTTGAACAAATGACCAACTTTTAGTTCTTAGTCTTGCAATAAATGTCGGTTTTGTTCTGCTTGTCTGCAACAGAAATGCCGAGACTTTCCCAGCCATCTCGACCGAGGCGGCGCATGGTTTCGACGTTCTTTTCAAATATCTCGGCGGCATCGGGGAATGCCTCGATTGCGCGCTCCACGCTTTCTTCCCTTAGCAGGTGTAGCGTCGGGTAGGGGGAGCGATTGGTGTAATTATCGATATCGTCCGGGGTTGTATCGTCAAACTGGTAGTCGGGATGAAAGCTCGCAAGCTGTATGTGTCCCTCTAGCCCGAGCTGCTCGACTGTGGCATCGGCTATCTCGAGGAAGTCGTTGTAATCCATGAAGTCCGTCAGCACGCCCGGATGGATCAAGAGAGTGGTATCGATTTGTTCGGGATCGGCGCCGTCCAGCAGTTTCAATTCTGCGGCGAGATCGGCTTGCAGCTCTTCCGGCGTATGTGCTGCGCTGACGACATAACGGATCTGTTTTTTTACATGAACCGCCTTGGCGAACGGGCAAAGGTTGAGGCCGATGACTGCCTTTTCGAGCCAGGCCTTCGTTGCATCGATAAATTCCCGGGTCTGTGCCGAGTCGTCTTCGTTAGTGTTCAACGTGCTGTTGTTCAATGTCGTTCGCTTCTGAGTGATAAAAGTCTGCGGCAACCCGCAGGTGAGAGCCGAACCCTATTGTAGTTCCCTCGGCCCGTGCGCGCAGAAGACGCACCGCTATGCGATTCATACTGCAATGCACGGGCTTTAGGTGTTAGCCTTCGTCTCGGCGCGAGCGGCGCAGTTTTCTTATTTATTCGTATTCCACATGGCCCTTAAAGCAACAATTTTTAAAGCTGACCTACAGATCGCCGACATGGATCGGCACTATTACGGCAATCACATGCTGACCATCGCGCGCCATCCTTCCGAGACGGATGAGCGGATGATGGTGCGGGTGCTTGCATTTGCGGTGCATGGGCATGAAGCCTTAACCTTCGGCAAAGGCCTGAGCGCCGACGACGAGCCCGATTTGTGGCAAAAGGACCTGACCGGCGCCATCGATCTCTGGATCGACGTCGGCCAGCCGGATGAAAGACGCATACTCAAGGCGTGCGGCCGGGCCGAGCGCGTAGTCGTCTATAGTTATAGCAGCAGTAGCAGCATCTGGTGGGATCAGATGGGTAGCCGGCTCGAACGGGCAAAGAACCTAAGCGTAATGAACGTTCCGCCAGACGCCAGCGCCGCGTTGGCGCAACTCGCACAACG
>JAQGMD010000356.1 GCA_028292565.1 Burkholderia sp.
GCAGTACCGGCGCAACATGTGACAGTACGGGGCGCCCGGCACTGCGAGCCGACAACCATTCGTTCGCAGGGTCGAGCCGGCTTCCTTCTTGACATGGCGGGGTCGTTGCAGCCTGATTCTTCAACGCGCGGTCCGCTCGCCCAAAACCCGGTTTGGAACCAGGGCCGCCAGCAGTAGCCCGGCCAACGCTACCATGCCGCTTATGATGAACGTGGTGCGAAACGTCCCTTGCACTGCCGCCATCAGTTGCAACCTCGCGGCCTGATCCATTTTTTCAAGCGCACCGCCCAGCATGTCATGCATGTTTTCTCCGCCGGAGAGCATGGCGACCACAGACGGAGCATTCTCGCGCAAGGCGGCGAGCAGCACCGCCGAGAGTATCGCGATACCGACCGCGGCGCCGAGCGAACGGAAAAACGAGGTGGTGGCGGTCGCAATGCCCACATGTTGCGACGGGACGGCGCTCTGAACGGCGACCATGGATGACGGGAACAGGAAACCGATTCCGGCGCCTCCCACTGCCATGCAGAGCATGCTCAATACGTTTGCGCGCGGATCGACGAAAGCCAGCGCGAATAAAGCCACCGTAACGATCGCCGACCCTGCCACCTGAAATGGTTTGAAGCGCCCGGTACGCGCAACCAACTGCCCGCAGGTAAACGATCCCGCGGATACGGCGAGGGCGAGCGGCGCAATCTGATACGCAGCGGCCTCAAGACTGCTGCCGGTGACCAACTGCAGGCGCAAGGGAATCAGGACAGAGAGCGCGATGCTTTGAAAGTAAGCGTTGAACAGGACGAGGCAGGACAGTGTGACAGTAGGCACCCTGAACAGGCCTAGCGGAATGATCGGTTCGACTGCTCGCGTTTCCTGCCAGACGAACATCGCCATGACAACGATGCCCACTCCGAACAATTTAAGATTATCGCCATCCAGCCACGGGGAGCCCTGCCCGACGCGCGTAACGCCGATCAGCAATGCGGTCAGCCCGATCGTCAGCAGCGCGGCGCCGAGGTAATCGATCTGCCGCTTCATGCGCGGTACCGGCAAGCGCGCCAATGCGCGGCGGGTGATGAAAATCGTCGCCAGTCCGAGCGGGAGGTTGATCCAGAATACCCAGCGCCATGACAGGTACTCGGTCAGGAACCCGCCGAGCAGCGGGCCGCATACGCCGGCCGTGGCAAAGGCACCGCTGATATAGCCTTGATAGCGACCGCGTTCGCGCGCCGACACTACGTCGGCGATGATGGCCTGCGCGACGGAGACCAGGCCGCCGCCTCCGACACCCTGCAGGATGCGCGCAGCGACCAACATCGGCATCGATTCCGCCAGTGCGCAGGCCACCGACGCGATCAGGAACACGGCAATCGAGAAGGTCAATGTGGCGCGACGCCCGAACAGGTCACCCAGCTTGCCGTAGATAGGCGTCGACACCGCCATCGCAACCATGTAGCCGGAGACCACCCAGGCGAGCAACTCGACGCCATTCAATTCCGCCGACATTCTTGGCAGCGCCACCGCAACGATGGTCTGGTCGATCGCGCCGAGCAGGATCGCCATCATCAGTCCGGTGATGACCGAACGTACTTCTCTTTGTGACAGGACGGGACGGGATTCGGTAGAGGCTTCGGTGTGCAGGATTTCTTTTTCTGGTGCCATATCGGTGTCGCGCTGCAGTACTACTGTCTCTTTTAAGCGGGAAGGTGATGATACTTTACCTGCGGTTATTGCGTTTTTCAGGCGCACCGGGCTCCCACCACGTAGCTTCCTGTTAACTGAGATAATTGCCGCACATCGCGACTTTCCGTCCGTACATCCCTATCTCATCCGCCATGCAAGCTGGAATGCTTTATGCTGCGCTCGCCTACATCCTGTGGGGAGTATTTCCTGTCTATTTCAAGGCGTTGCATGACGTGTCCGCGGACCAGATCCTGGTGCATCGCATGTTGTGGTCGCTTGCCTTTGTGCTGGTGGTGCTGGCATGGCGCAGGCAGTGGTCGTGGATCGGCACGGTCATCCGTCAGCCCCGTATTCTGGCGGGGTTCACCGCCAGCGCGCTGATCCTGTCCACCAACTGGTTCATTTACATCTGGGCGGTCAATAGTGGAAAGGTGCTCGAAGCCAGCCTCGGTTATTTCATCAACCCGCTGGTCAACGTCACGCTCGGCTTCGTCTTCCTGCATGAGCGCCTGCGACCGGCCCAATGGGCGGCGGTAGCGTTGGCGGCATGCGGCGTCGCATGGCTGACGTGGTACACCGGCCAACTGCCCTGGGTCGCGTTGCTGCTGGCCATCACATTCGGCGCCTACGGCCTGCTTCGCAAAACCGCGGCGCTCGGACCGCTGGAAGGCCTCACTCTCGAAACGCTGGTGCTGTTTCCGCTGGCGCTTGGTTATCTGGTCCTGCTTACTGTCACCAACCAGAACAGTTTCGCCGGTGCGCCCGCATCATCCCAATGGCTGCTGGTTGCCGCAGGACCGATCACCGCGATACCGCTACTCTTGTTCGCGGCCGGCGCGCGGCGCATCCCGATGTCGATGTTGGGTTTGATGCAATACATCAGTCCGACCATCCAGTTGCTGCTCGGCGTATGGCTGTACAACGAACCGTTCGGCGGCGCGCGGCTGGCCGGGTTTATCCTGATCTGGACGGCGTTGCTTGTTTATTCACTGGAAGGTTTATGGCGTGCGTGGTCGACCAGGACGACCGCCGCCTGATTCTTCTTCTGCCTCTTCTGTCGTATCCTACTCATCTTTACATCACGAGCATCCAGGAGCACACATGGCTCAATACGTTTACACAATGAACCGCGTGGGCAAGATCGTCCCGCCCAAGCGCCAGATCCTCAAGGACATTTCCCTCTCCTTTTTTCCGGGCGCAAAAATCGGTGTGCTGGGCCTGAACGGCTCGGGCAAATCGACGCTGCTGAAAATCATGGCCGGCATCGACAAGGAGATCGAAGGCGAAGCCGTGCCGATGCCGGGCCTGAACATTGGCTACCTGCCGCAGGAACCGCAACTCGATCCGGAGCAGACCGTGCGCCAGGCAGTCGAATCCGCGCTGGGCGAAGTCTTTGAAGCGCAAGGCAAACTCGACGCGGTGTATGCCGCGTACGCCGAGCCGGATGCCGACTTCGATGCACTCGCCGCCGAGCAGCAGCGCCTGGAAGCGATCATCGCCGCGAGCGACGGCAACAATGTAAATGTACAGCTTGAAATGGCTGCCGATGCGCTGCGCCTGCCACCATGGGATGCAAAGATCGGCGTCCTCTCCGGTGGTGAAAAGCGCCGCGTCGCGCTGTGCCGCCTGCTGCTCTCCAAACCCGACATGCTGCTGCTCGATGAACCGACCAACCACCTCGATGCGGAATCGGTCGACTGGCTCGAGCAGTTCCTGCAGCGCTTCCCCGGCACGGTGGTCGGCATCACGCACGATCGCTACTTCCTCGACAACGCGGCCGAGTGGATACTTGAGCTCGACCGCGGCCATGGCATTCCCTGGAAGGGCAACTACAGCTCCTGGCTGGAGCAGAAGGAAGCGCGCCTGAAGCAGGAAGAATCGAGCGAATCCGCACGCCAGAAAACCATCAGGAAGGAACTGGAATGGGTGCGCCAGAACCCGAAAGGCCGGCAGGCGAAGAGCAAGGCCCGCCTGGCCCGCTTCAACGAGTTGAGCGACCACGAATACCAGAAGCGCAACGAAACGCAGGAGATCTTCATTCCGGTTGCGGAGCGTCTGGGCAATGAAGTCATCGAGTTCAAGAATGTCAGCAAAGCGTACGGCGACCGCCTGCTGATCGACGACCTCAGCTTCAAGATTCCGGCCGGCGCGATCGTCGGCATCATCGGCCCGAACGGCGCCGGCAAGTCGACATTGTTCCGCATGATCGCCGGCAAGGAAAATCCGGACGGCGGCGAAATTGTGGTGGGGCCGACAGTCAAACTCTCGCTGGTCGACCAGTCGCGCAACGAACTCAATGACAAGAAGAGCGTTTTTGACGATGTCTCCAACGGCGCCGACATCCTGACGGTTGGCCGCTTTGAAATGTCGTCGCGCGCGTATCTCGGCCGCTTCAACTTCAAAGGGAACGACCAGCAGAAAATCGTCGGCAACCTGTCCGGCGGCGAGCGCGGTCGTTTGCACCTGGCGAAGACTTTGCTCATGGGCGGCAACATGCTGCTGCTCGATGAGCCGTCGAACGACCTTGACGTGGAAACGCTGCGCGCGCTGGAAGATGCGTTGCTGGAGTTTGCCGGCAGTGTGATGGTGATCTCGCACGATCGCTGGTTCCTTGACCGGATTGCGACGCACATTCTTTCCTTCGAAGGCGATTCGAAGGTCGTGTTCTTCGACGGAAATTACCAGGAATACGAAGCGGACAAGAAGAAGCGTCTCGGCGAGGAAGGCGCGAAGCCGAAGCGGATCCGGTATAAGCCGGTTACGCGCTGATTGAAATCATGCTGCCCGCAAGTCGGGCAGCATTTTCGCCGGAGTCCGCCCCGCTCAAGACCATCGTTGAAGACGAAGGAATACGCCGACCACGATCGCACACCATGCGGCTGCCTCGGGAAGACTTAACAGCCATGGGGCGAGGCACAACCAGAGGCACAACCAGGTCCCGAGCGGCAAGAATGCCGGGAGCAGGCGCAATGCAGAAGCGGAACGGCCATAAAAAAAGCCCGCGAACCTTGCGGCTTGCGGGCTAAATCCAATTCAAGAGAGTTGGAGGAGACAGAAAGCATCTTACCTTCCAGCAACTACCTTGTCTCCTTTATTCTCGTGATAACAGATATGCGAATCAGTTATAACTTTCGAACAATTAAAAGCCCGCCGGGCTATAAGCCTGGCGGGCTTTTTGTCTCCTACGTCCTGAAGTGGATTTTTTTTTGTACTGCGAAAGTATGGTACACCACAATTGCATAAATGCACCAAAATCTTGTCAGACTTTGTCTTACTTTTTGTGGGGCTCCAAGTGGCTCAGTGTACGTGCGCCCGGCTCTCTTGCCAGGGTTTCAACACCACCTTGATGCACTCTTCCTCCTTGTTCTTGAAGATGTCGTACCCGCGCGGCGCTTCGTCTAGTGACAGGGTGTGCGTGATGATGCAGGTGGTATCGATCTCGCCCTTCTGGATACGCTCCAGCAGCGGTTGCATGTAGCGCTGCACATGCGTCTGTCCCGTCTTGATCGTGAGCGAGCGGTTCATCACCGAGCCGAATGGAATCTTGTCGACAAAGCCGCCGTACACACCAGGGACCGAGACATTGCCGCCATTGCGGCAAGCCAGAAGCGCTTCGCGCAGGGCGATCGGGCGGTCGGATTCCAGTTTGGTCGCCTGTTTCACCCGGTCATAGGCGTAACTGATGCCCACGCCGTGCGCTTCCATGCCGACCGCGTCGATGCAGGCATCCGGTCCGCGGCTGCCGGTCATTTCCTTCAGCGCGTCGAGGACGTTGACTTCTTCATAATTGAGCGTCTCCGCCTTCAGCCGGCGCGCCAGGCGCAGCCGCTCCGGGAAGCGGTCGATTGCAATCACGCGCTCGGCGCCGAGCAAGTACGCACTCTGAATCGCGAACTGACCGACCGGACCGCAGCCCCAGATGGCGACCACGTCGCCACGCTCGATGTCGCAGTTTTCCGCCGCCATCCAGCCGGTGGGCAGTATGTCGGACAGGAACAGCACCTGTTCATCGGTGAGGCCATCGGGCACCTTCATCGGTCCGACGTCCGCATACGGTACACGCGCATACTGCGCCTGCCCGCCGGCATAACCGCCGGTGAGATGGGAATAGCCGAAGATGCCGGCCGGAGAGTGGCCCCACATCTTTTCCGCCATCCAGGCATTTGGGTTCGAATTCTCGCAGACCGAAAACAGCTTCTCCTGGCAGAAGAAACAATTGCCGCATGCGATAGGGAACGGCACCACCACGCGGTCGCCGGCTTTCAGGTTAGTGACGCCGCTGCCGACGTCCATGATCTCGCCCATGAATTCGTGGCCGAGGATGTCGCCTTTTTCCATGGTCGGCACATAGCCGTTATACAAGTGCAGGTCGGACCCGCAGATGGCGGTCGAGGTGATTTTGACGATGGCGTCGCGCGGATTCAGAATTGACGGATCGGGGACATTGTCGACCCGCACATCGTTGGAGCCATACCAGCAGTTCGCTCTCATCCCGGTTTCCCTTTCCTGAATAGCAGGCGGGTGATCGTATCGCGCCGGCCGGACGGCTGGCCCACGGTGGTGGGGATCTCGCCGGTTTCGATCAGTTGCTTAAAGCGCCGCAGGTCATCCGCAATCTGCTGGTTCGGTTCTTCGCCAAACAGTTTGGCAATCAACGCACCCGCCTTGCCGCCCGGCGGGCTGTAATGCATTTCCACGCGCACGATGGTACCGCGGTCGCCCGGAGCGGGCTCAAAGGTGACCCGGCCGGAATTATCCACATCGGAGCCTTCGACCGAGCGCCAGGCCAGTACTTCGCCAGGCCGGTCCTCGGTGATCTCCGCATCCCACACGACGCTGAGGCCGGCCGGCCCGGTGGCCTTCCAGTGCCAGCGTATATCGGTAAGGGGGCGCACCGATTCGATGTGCTTCATGAAGCGGGGGAAATTTTCGAAGTCGTGCCAGAATCGGTAGCACTCGATCGGCGATCGATTGACGGTGACGGACTGTGCCACCGTGACGGCGCCGGTTGCGGCTTCGACCGCAGCACCGGCCTTGCCCATCAGGCCGGCCAGCGGATTGCGTTCACGCAGGTGCGAGTCTTTCTTGCGGGTGTATTGCACGCTGGACATCAGGTCCAGCATCGTCACGCCGGCCACGGCTGCGCTGGCGGCCGCGACGCGGGCCTGTTGCGCGCCGGGTTTTCTGGCGGCAATTCCGAGCAACGTCAGATCCATCGCGTCGCCGGCGACACGTGTCCAGAGCCACGTGGTTGGCTGCCGCTGGCTGAGTATGCCGACGCCGCTGGCGAGTTCACGCACACCGACGGCGCGCATCCATCCGGCGCGGTCTTCCGGCAAGCCGATGGCCCGCGCCATCGTACGCGGCGCCAACAAGTGCGCCAGCCCGAGACCGATGCTGAACCATCCCAGGCCTTTCACCAGTTGCTCTTCGCGCGCCGACCCATAGGTCTTGTACCGCTGGGCCTGGGAAGGATAGTGCGAGCGGGTATCGGTAAACCGCTGCGACGCGGTTCGTTGGGAGACTTGATAGCCCGGGTTGCCCGGGCTTGCGACTGAACGTTCCATGTTTTTCTCCGTGACGGCTACACAGTGAACAACGGACGATCAAAACTTACGGCACAGACACACAGTCGGTCACAACGCGTAAGGTGATTGGTTAGTCAGGATTCTCGAGGCAGTAGTTCCGCCTGAATTGTCGAGTGCGGATGCGGAGAGAGGTTCACGCGGCGTGTTGCTTTTCTGTGCCGGCGGGCTTCATTTGCTGCATATCCTGCATATCCTGAGAAATGGTCGCCATCTTTTCAAAGTGCTCCCATGGAAGCTCGGTCACTTCCGGCTGGGGGACATGCCGGTAATGCTCCAGGCCTTCATTGATGTACTCGTCGGCACTGTCGCCCGGCGTCGCGGCTTGCACCGCTTCCTTGATCGGGAAGCGCCAATACACTTTTTCCACTTCGAGACCGCAGGTTTTGCGCACATGTTCGCGCACGGTCGATTCGATGATGTGTGACAGCCTGAACCGTTTCATCGGCTCGGATTCGATTCCAACGGTAAAGCGCCCGGTGCGCGGCATGCGGGCACATTCAACCGCGACGCCCACTCCGCTCTTGCGGAAGTAGTCGCCTATCGCTTTGGTGATTGCGGCTCGTTCCCGCTCATCACGTCGGGCGATAAATTTAATCCTCAGCACGGTGGCGGTAACGCCAATTACGTTGGCGACTACAAGCACGAGAAAAATCAGGCAGATTACATCGATTTGGGAAGACATCTTGTTTAACCTTTGGGGAGCCGCGTGCGCCCTGGACGTGGGCAGCCAATCATTTACGGCGTTTCCCGCCGAAACTTAAGGCGCCGCGCAGGGATAAGTTGGGCAATTTGGCGGCCGTCGCGGGATGCGGTGCAAGGGGCCCGCCGAGGGGCGTGAGGAGGAGCCATAGCGAGCTATGGCGACGACGAGCAACGCAGCAACGCGCCCGCT
>JAQGMD010000365.1 GCA_028292565.1 Burkholderia sp.
CGCGGCCACTTCGTCGCCCAGGACGAGACCGATATCGAACAGGCCCTCACGGCCAACCATGGCAATCTCGATGAGATGGCCGGGCTCGTATTCGGACACCAGCGAGATCAGTCCGTCTTCGACAAAGTAGACCCATTCGGACTGTTCACCGGCGGCCACTAGATTGTCGCGGGTTTTGAGTTGTACCGGTTCGAGCGCTGGAACCAGCAGGTCTGACGCAGATTGGCCCAACGCGTTGAGCAGCAAATTGACGTACGCCACAGCCACCTCCCCCGTGGGCAGGCGTAATTGAGAATGCCTGCATGTCCTGCATACTAGCCGTTATTCACGGAAATGATGGTATGCAATAGACAGTACAATTCGTACGAAGTATTCGGGGGCTAAACGGTTGGATTTGTGAATGAAACTGCCGCCACAAGACAAAATTGCGGCTTTGACAGTACATGGGTTGTGAATTGGACTATTTTATTTTAACGGTGCAGGAACCGGATTTCGTCGGATCGGTGTACGGTACCGTACGCTTGACGTCGATCTGGGAGGATGAGCGTGCAAGACTATACCCGACCGCAGCCGATTTTAGACGCTCCATTTCATAAGAGCGTTGTTCCTCAAACCGTCATGGATGCATTCGAAAATGCGTCTGCTTTCATCGCGATTTTACACGGTCCGGAACATATTTTCGAACTGGCTAATGCGCAGTATCGCAAGCTGATGGGGGTCCGAGTGTTTATCGGCCGCACCATACGTGAAGTAGCGCCCGACGTCGCCGACCAAGGTTTCTTCGAAACGCTGGATCGTGTTTACCAGACCGGCGAAATCTACGTGGCGCGCGATATTCCGCTGGTTCTCACTCGGGTGGAGGGGATGCCGGCCGAGGCGTTTCGCATCAATCTGTTGTATTCAGCGATCACCAAACCCGAGGGCGGAAGCTACGGCATTTTCGTCGAAGGGACGGTGATATCCGGACCGCCCGGAGCGATGGCGGGAGAGCAAAAGGATCGCTTGCTCACCCCCCGCGAGCTTGAGGTGCTGCATTGGAGCTCGCAGGGAAAGACGGCGGATGTCACTGCGTCCATCCTTGGCATCGGTACGCGGACGGTGCATCACTATATGAGCCGGATCATCGACAAGCTGCAGGCGACGAACCATACCCATGCCGTTGCCGAGGCAATGCGCCGGAATATTTTGTAGGTTTGCGGCTTTAACCTAGCAAGCGGCGGAGTTCGGCGAGGATGGCGTCGCGGGAATAGGGCTTGCGGACGACGGGTATGGCGGTGAATGCCTGGCCGATGCCGCCATCGCCATAGCCAGTCGCGAAGATGAAGGGAACGCCCTTGGTCTGTAGAGCAGCCGCGATCGGCTCGGAATTGCCGTCACCCAGGTTGACGTCGAGGATAGCGACGTCGGGCAGGTCCTTATCGAGGTAAGCAAGGGCTTCGGCGGACGAGGTTACCGTCGCAACCACGGACAAGCCGGCATCTTCGAGGATTTGCTCGAGGTCTAGCGCAATTAGCATCTGGTCTTCTACGATCAGCACGCGCTTGCCGTTGAGGTTGAAGCCTGACTTGGCAATCGGCGGGATCGAAGCTAGGGGCGGAGCCTCGGCGCGCGCGGTGCGGAGCGAGATGAACTTCGGCGGAATGCGGAAGCGCGCGACGACGCCGGTCGGCAGATATTGCACATCGCTTTCGCCGCCGAGGTCGAAGGGGACGCTTCGGTCGATCAGCACGGTGCCAAAGCCGAGGCGGCTTGGTGGAGTGACGATGGGGCCCTGGCTTTCGACCCAGTGGATATCGCATGCGCCGACCAGATCGACGGTCCAGCTTACGTCGAGGCGCCCGCCGGGCCGGGATAGGGCGCCGTATTTGGCCGCATTGGTCGATAGTTCATGCAGCACCAAGGCCATGATGGAGAACGAGCGGGCGTCCATCCAGACATTGTCGCCAGTCAGATTGATGGTGGTCGCGCCGGCGCGATAGGGCAGCAGTTCGGCTTCCAGCAAGTCCTGCAGGGCACCGCCGCCTTCGCCGCGGATCACTTGGTCATGGGCCAGCGACAGCGCCTGAATGCGGCCGCGCAGGGATTCTACGAAGTCGGCGAGTGACAGATCGGCCTCGACTGGGTTGGTGACCAGCGACTTGATAATGGCAAGGATGTTCTTGACGCGGTGATTGAGCTCTTCGTTGAGCATGCGCTGGCGGACTTCGGCCTTGGAGCGTTCGTCGGCGAGCAATTCGGAATGCTGCAGGATGACGCCGACCAGGGCCATGCGGGCCGCTTCGGCAAACTCGCGCTCTTGCTCGCTCCAGGGGACGGACTGCTGGTGGACGGTTTCCTTCCAGACTGCAAAGCTCTTGCGCGGCGTCAGGCGATCGCCCATCGGGCCGGATTCATAGGTCTTGTTGGGGTTGCCGCCCCAGTCGAGGGTCTGGACTACTTCCTTGCGAAACAGAAAGACGTAGTCGCGCGGGCGTTGGGATAGCGGCAGCGCCAGCATGCCCGACGCTACGTCAGCATATGTTTCCGCACCGGCCAGGACGTCGGAAAGCTTGTGGGAAGCCCAGACCCGGCCTTGTGCCACTGTTTCGGCAAAACGGGCGAGGACGGGAATGGCTTCGTCCGGGGGCGTGATGCCGGAAGTCGTCAACTCACCATCTAGCCACATAGCGAGGCCGTCGGCTGGAATGAGCCGGCCGAAGTCTTGAAGGCGTTCGCGCAGCAGGGCATGGATATCCTCGACGCGCACTGCCGCCTGCAGCAGGTCATCAAGGGCGGCGCGGGCGGCGGTGGCAGAATCGAGCGACTGACGGTGGCGCAATGCCGTCAGGTGCAGCGAGAAGAAGTCACCAAACATTTCAGCGGCGATACGCTGGGCCATCGAGAGCGTGCGCGGGCCGTAATGGTGGCAGGCGATGAGGCCCCAAAGCTCGCCGTCGACAATGATGGAAATCGACATCGAGGCGCCAACGCCCATGTTGCGCAGGTATTCGCAATGGATGGGGGACACACTGCGCAGATGCGCAAAAGACAGGTCGAGTGGCTCGCCAGAGGCGTCGAATTGCGGATTGATGCGGATGCGTTCGAAATTGGCGTCGGAAATGACCCGGATAGTGTTTTTGAGGTAGAGCGCCCGCGCCTGCTGGGGAATGTCGCTGGCGGGGAAATATTGGCCTAAGAAGCTTTCGAGATCGGCGCGCTTGGCCTCGCTGATCACCTTACCAGCGCCATCGG
>JAQGMD010000391.1 GCA_028292565.1 Burkholderia sp.
CGGGCAGGATCTTGGCGGCATCGCAATCGAACGTCCGGTCGTAGTAGATGTTGGTGGCGAACTGTTCGTGGATTGTGTAGCTCATCGAATATTTCTTAACTGCGCAGTGCGGACTGTTTGCTGCGTAATTCCAGTTCGTACACCGTCTTGCCCCTTAGCTTGAACGCATCCGAGACATACATGAAGTTCTCGGAGTGCCCGGCAAACAGCAGCGCCTCAGGCTTCATCAATGGCACGAAGCGCGACAGGATCTTTCCCTGCGTCGGCTTGTCGAAATAAATCATCACATTGCGGCAGAAGATCGCGTCGAACGGCCCGCTCAGCGGCCAGCTGCCTGCCAGCAGGTTGAGCGGCTTGAATGTCACCATCTGCCGCAATTCGGGCCGCACCCGCACCAGCCCTTCTTGCGCGCCCTTCCCCTTCAGGAAGAAGCGCTTCACCCGCTCCTGCGAAACCCGCTCGATCCGGTCTATTGGGTAGACGCCGTTGGCCGCGGTATTCAGTACATTGGTATCGATATCGGTGGCAATCACGTGCGCCTGCGACGCCTGCGCTCCCAACGCCTCGCACAGTGTCATCGCAATCGAGTACGGCTCTTCGCCGGTGGAGCTTGCGCAGCACCAGATCGTCACCGGCTCCTTGCTGTTGCGTACATGACTGGCGAGCAGCGGAAAATGGTGCTCTTCGCGAAAGAATGAGGTCAGGTTGGTGGTCAGCGCATTGGTGAAAGCCTCCCACTCATCGCTTTCCGCCTTGTCTTCCAGCCCGTCCAGATAGCTCTGGAATGAGTGAAGACCAATGGCGCGCAAACGCCGCGCCAGGCGGCTATAGACCATCTCCTGCTTGCTTTCGGCCAGCGCAATGCCCGCGCGCTTGTAGATCAGCGCACGTACCCTGTCGAAGTCGCGAGTCGTAAACTCGAACTCCTTTACCGTTTCCAGCTTGTTGTCTCTTACCGAAATCGCCACGCTATTCTTTCTTTCCCATGCCGGATCTACACAAATTATGATCTGCCCGCATTAACGGCAATCGAAGAAACAGAGCGTCAATACCGCGCCAATTAGGAAACTCTGGTTGTGGCAGCGGAGTTGCTTCTCAGGCCGCGATCTTTTCGATCAAACCCATTTCGTCGCTCGACATCAGCCGGTCGATATCCACCAGGATTAACATGCGCTCATCCAGCGTACCCAGCCCAATCAGGTAATCCGTATTCAATACCGTCCCCATTTCCGGCGCCGGCTTGATCTGCTCGGGCGATAGCGTTGTCACATCCGACACACTATCGACCACCATCCCCACCACACGGCCGCCGATATTCAGGATGATCACCACCGTGAACTGGTCATAGGTCGGCTCGCCGAGTTTGAATTTGATGCGCATGTCGACGATGGGCACGATGATGCCGCGCAGGTTGACCACGCCCTTGATGAATTCGGGCGCATTCGCAATGCGGGTAACGTTTTCGTAGCCGCGGATTTCCTGCACCTTGAGGATGTGGATGCCGTACTCTTCCTTGCCTAGCGTGAAAGCGAGGAACTCTTGGCCGGAGTCGTCGTGGCCGGATTTTTTTTCGGATGCGAATGTCATGTTCTGTGTCGTTTGCATTTGGATTTGTCTCTTTCTAAGAAGTTATCAATTCTTCAATATTGATCTTCCGGTAAATGAGGGACTGAGCATTCATCCTGTCTCACTTGCCAAATGCTCAGTGGGCTGCCGGGTCGACCGCAGCAGTGCCGCGACATCGACAATCAATGAAACCCCGCCGTCTCCCATGATGGTTGCTCCGGAGATGCCCGCCACCTTGCGGTAGTTTGATTCAAGGTTCTTCACCACCACCTGCTGTTGCCCCACCAGCTCATCGACAAACAGCGCCGCGTGCTTTCCTTCCGATTCGAGGATGATGACGATGCCCTCCGAAGGATTGGTGTAACGCGGCGCGATGCCGAATATCAGGTACAGCGGAATCAGCGGCAAGTATTCGCCGCGCACCTTGACGACCCGGCCCTGGCCGCTGATTTCCTTCACATCCACCGGCGCCGGTTGCAGCGATTCGACCACATACCCCAACGGCAGGATGTAGATTTCATCGCCGACCCTCACCGACATGCCGTCAAGGATTGCCAGCGTCAGCGGCAGTGCAATGGAAATCGTGGTGCCGAACCCCCGGGCCGAGCGGATGTCAACGCTACCTCCCATCGCGGCGATGTTACGCTTGACCACGTCCATGCCAACGCCGCGTCCGGAAACGTCTGTCACGATATCGGCCGTCGAGAAGCCTGGCGCAAATATCAGCTGCCACACTTCGGCATCCGACATCGTCTCCGATGCGGGCAGGCCCCGCTGCTTTGCTTTCGCAAGGATTTTTTCGCGATTCAGGCCGCCACCATCATCGCTGACCTCGATCACGATGTTGCCGCCCTGATGACCAGCGGACAACGACAGCTTGCCCGACTCGTTCTTGCCGGCCGCCTGGCGCACTTCCGGCATCTCGATACCGTGGTCGATGCTGTTGCGCACCAGGTGCGTCAAAGGATCGACGATGCGTTCGATGAGCCCCTTGTCGAGCTCGGTGGCTGCGCCATGGGTAACAAATTCGATACGTTTTCCCAGCTTGGCCGCGAGATCGCGCACCATGCGCGGGAAGCGGGAGAATACATAGTCCATCGGCATCATGCGGATGGTCATCACTGCTTCCTGCAGGTCGCGCGTGTTGCGGGTCAGCTGGCTCACACTGTTCAATAGCCGCTCGTGCGCCATCGGATCCAGCGAGCTGGTACGCTGCTCGATCATCGCCTGTGTAATGACGAGTTCACCGACCAGGTTGATCAGCTGATCTACTTTCTCGATACCGACGCGTATCGATGACGATTCATGGTTGCTCGCTATCTTCTCGGCATCGCGCTTTTGGCCCGGCGACGGTTTCCTTTCCGCTGCAGGCGTCGACTCAACCGAGGCTTCCGCGTCGCGCGCGGCCTTCATGGCTTCCGGATCGAACGGCTCGAAAAAACCGTAGCCCTGCTCCGCTTGCCGGGCAGCCTTCTCAGCCGCCAGGGGCTCGAAGAACCCGTAACCTTGCGCCCTTTCCTGCGCAGCCTTCGCTTCCGCTGCGGACATCGCCGGCGCGGCTACTTCGGTTATCTTCAACTGATCGGCGTTGACGATGAATGAGCAGATGGCGATGATCTCATCGGCACTTTCGTTGCTGGCCAAGGTAAACACCGTCCCTTTGTCGCCCCGTGCATCGGTACTGACCTGCCCAAGCAATCCCAGCTCAGCACCCAGCGCCTCGACGTCGCGCGCAGGCAATCCAGGCAGCTCGACAAGATAGCGGCGCGTCAGGACAACCGCCTGCTTCGGAGCCGGCCGACCACAAGACGCCTGAGGCACCTCGCCCTGAGACAACGACAACAGCGTCATCTGCACATCGCCAACCCGGTCTTGATCGACCGGCGTATGCAGGCGATGCCCATCCAGTTGCATCTTCAGGACATCTTTAGCCGCGAGGAATGCATCCACATGCCCCGCGGTCAACGCCATTTCATCTTTACGTATCCGGTCCAGCAGCGACTCGAGGACATGCGTAACCTCGGTCAACTCGGTGACGCCGAAGGTGCCCGCACCGCCTTTGATAGAATGCGCTGCACGAAAAATCGCGTTCAGGTCTTCCGTGTCCGGCGCCGATATATCAATCGCCAACAGCAGCTTTTCCATTTCTGCGAGAAGTTCTTCGGTTTCGTCGTAGAACACCTGGAAGAACTGGCTCATATCAATGGTCATTGTGTGACTCCATACATGACTCCTCCGGTATTAACCGATGACTTTCTTCACCACTTCGGTCAGCTTCTGCGGATCGAAGGGTTTGACCAGCCAACCGTTCGCGCCGGCCGCCCTGCCCTTCGATTTCATCTCGTCGCTCGACTCTGTGGTCAGCATCAGGATCGGCACCTTCAGATACGTAGGGAGCTGGCGCAGGCACCTGATCAGAGCCAGCCCATCCATACGCGGCATGTTCTGGTCGGTCAGCACCAGGTCGAACACCTGTGATTGCGCCTTCTCCAGGCCGTCCTGCCCGTCCACCGCCTCGGTCACCTGATAGCCTGCGGCACGCAGGCTGAACACCACCATCTGCCGCAGCGAGCCCGAGTCATCCACTGCCAGTATTGATTTCGCCATCTTCGCTACTCCCGCTCTATTCGTATTCCGCTCGTATTCAATTAAAACAGCTCGACGTCGCCGCTTTCCATGTGCGTCTGGCTCACTGCCTTCCACAATTCGCAGTCGAGTTTTGCGCTTTGTTTCTCCAGCGCCTTATTGATGCCTTCGAGCGCCGTGATGATTCCGTCCGTATCGCTCTCCGCCAGTGCGGCAACGCCGCTCGTGCCTATAGCGTCCAGCACTTCGCGCATGCCATTAATGCGCGAAACCATACGCCCGCTCACCTGGCTGGTCATGTCCTCGAATTGCAATCCGGTGACCGCGGCATTCACATGCCTTTTTATCTCGGTGCGCCCGGCGTTCAGTTTCTCCACCATCTCGGGGGTCGGCGCGGCACCGGATAACAACACGTCCATCGCCTGCTGCTGCGCCTCGATCGCTGCATGAATCGCCATGAAACTCGCACCGAGTTTTTCGATCGCGCCGCTCAATAGAAAACGCGATTGCGCCAGGTCGGCCTCGATCTCCGAGAAGTGCCGCGACCCACTATCCGACAGGCTGGATAACAGGAGTCTCACCTGGGAGCCCAGCAAGGTCTCGCTAGTCATGAAAATGTCCTGTATCCAAACTCATTTCGCGTGATCTGCACCGGCGCCTGTCAGCTGCTGCACCTGGGCCGCGTTCGTGACGTCCAGCGTCCCGCCGTCCCTCGACGCGTTCAGCTCCGCCTTCTTGTTCATCACAATAATGCTGATGCGCCGATTCACCGGATTGACTGGATCTTCCTTGTCGAACAGCACGGCCGATGACAGCCCGACCACACGCAACACCTTCCCTTCGTCCATCCCGCCCGCGATCAGTGCGCGGCGCGATGCGTTGGCGCGATCGGCCGACAGTTCCCAGTTGCTGTAGTATTTCTCGCCGCTGGCATAGGCGGTCGCGTCGGTGTGGCCAGAGAGACTGATGCGGTTCGGCATGTCATTCAGCGCATTGCCGATTTCATGCAGGATTTCAACCGTATAGGATTGCAGCTCGGCCTTCGCCAGCGCGAACATCGGACGATTCTTTTCATCCACGATCTGGATGCGCAAACCTTCGGAGGTAATGTCGAGCAGCAGCTGCCGCTTGAATTGTTTCAGTGTTGGCCTGGCGTCGATCGCCGCCTCGATCTTTTCCTTCAGTTGTTTCAGGCGGGCGGCTTCGGCGCGTTCGAGCGCGGCTTCCGCGGTCTGCATCGTGGCCGCAGTGAGGTTATACGTTTTCTTCGGCGACGGCTCGTCGCCATTCTTGATCTGGCCGTCCTTGCGCGTAAGGTCGCGACCGCCGCCCTGGATCACGCTCGAGCTATCGCCGCTACCGGACCCGCCCTGCATCGCCACCTTCAGCGGTGTCTGGAAGTATTCCGCGATGCCGTGCAGATCGCCTTTGGCGGTCGATCCCAGCAACCACATCAGCAGGAAGAATGCCATCATCGCCGTCACGAAGTCGGCATAGGCGATCTTCCACGCGCCGCCGTGGTGACCGCTGCCGCCCTTCTTTTTCTTCTTTACGATGATGGGCCGTTGCCCTTCGTCCGCCATGTCGGTTCCGCTCTGTGTTGACTACTTGGATTTGGATTGCTTGATGTGCTCTTCCAGCTCGGAGAACGACGGACGCTCGGTAGAGAACAGCACCTTGCGGCCGAACTCCACTGCCAGCGCCGGCGCGTAACCGTTCAGGCTCGCCAGCAGGGTCACCTTGACGCAGTCGTACATCTTCGATGACTCATGCAGCTTTTGTTCCAGCAGGCTCGACAACGGGCCGACGAAGCCGTACGCCAGCAGAATGCCGAGGAAGGTGCCCACCAGCGCGTTGGCGATCAATATCCCCAGCTCAGCCGGCGGCAACCCCACCGATGCCATGGTGTGCACCACACCCATCACTGCCGCGACGATACCGAATGCGGGCAACGCATCGCCAACCCTGGCGATCACATGCGCGGGGATTTCGCCCTCGGCGTGATGTGTTTCGATTTCGTTATCCATCAGGTTCTCGATCTGGAACGCATCCATGTTCCCCGACACCATGAGCCGCAGGTAGTCGGTCATGAATTCAACGATATGGTGGTCGGCGAGGATGGTCGGATACTTGTTGAAGATCGGGCTTTCTTCCGGACTTTCGACGTCGCCTTCAATCGACATCAGACCTTCCTTGCGCACCTTGCTCAGGATTTCAAACAGCAGGGTCATGAGCTCCATATAGAGCGCCTTGGTGTGCTTGGAGCCCTTCAAAAGGGTGGGCAGCGCTTTTAGCGTCGCCTTGATGGCCTTGCCATTATTTCCGACAAAGAACGAACCGAGCGCGGCGCCGCCGATCATCAGCAACTCCACCGGCTGTAACAACGACGCCAGGTGTCCTCCGGCGAGCGCAAAACCGCCAAAGACGGAACCGACGACGATGAGATATCCAAGAATGACTAACAAGGGCTTGTACTCCGGTGTTAAGTAGGGCCAGCGGATCTGGCCGGACAAACGCCCCAAAAAGGCTTGTAGTGAGTTACGACCGAAATGGAAAAAACTTGAGGGGATTACATGAGCCAGCCATACAGGGCCCGGCCGCCGTCGACGGGCGTGCTGCTCGATGCAGGTTCGACGCCCGGGATGTCGAACTCATAACTGAGCAGCAGGCTGCCCGGCTGCATTTCGGCGCGTGCCTTTTCCCACAGTGAGGGCATTGCCGCCGGCGACAGGTAGGCAAACACCACGTCAAAAGATCCGAGGTCAACATCGTCATAATCGCCGCGTATAAATTTCGCGCGACTGCACTGGATGCGGCTGCGCAGCCAGCTCAGCAGCCACGGCAATGGCGCCAATTCGATGCCGGTGAAGGTGCTTTCCGGACGCCGCGAGGAGAGATGGAGCACCAACCCTCCGAGCCCGCTCCCTATATCGATGAACCGCACCGGGCCATTCGGCAGCAGCGTGCTATTGACCGCCTCCCATGCGGCGGGTGCGGACGGATAGAACGGCACTTGCGTACGAAAGGTGCTCCAGTACATGGCGAGCAGCAACATGAATGCGACCAGGAAGATAGCGGGAGGGAGCTGCTGCGAGAGCAGCGCGATCAATGCAATCGGGAACACCGCCTGGATCAGCAGCCACCATGTAGCCAGGCCGAACAGGCGGGAGAGTGCAGCCGCCAGTGCGCCTTGCAACAACGCAGCGACGGCCAGCGTCAACTCGGTTTCGGAGAATATCGACATGCCCTGCGCGAGCGCCAGCACGAGCAGGAACGAGGACAACTGGATGAACACCGCCTGGACAGACGGCGTGCGGAAAAGTGGCATGCCCGGCGAGGCGCCTGCGATTGAGCGCCCGTTATTCATGCTGACTCAGGGATACGTGGAAAGGATCAGGCGGACAATTCTGCCAGGGCAGCGGCCTCTTCCTTGGCCTTCTTGGTTTTTCCTGCACGGGAAGGCATATGGCACAAGCCGCAGGTGTAATGGTTGTGCAGGTCGAGTTTGTGCACCACGAACTCGCCGCCGCACTTGTTGCAGCAGGCGGTGGAAAGCATCTTGCTCTCGAAGAAGCGCACCAGCGTCCATGCGCGTGTGAGCGACAGTACCGGCTCGGCGCTTGCATCGACCCCGATCTGTTCGAGATAGAGCTTATATGCCTTCATCACAGCCTCGACACCCGAGATATGGGCGTGCTCGATCAGGTATTGATGGATGTTGATGAACAGGGACGAATGGATGTTCGGCTGCCAGGTGATGAACCAGTCTGTGGAAAACGGCAGCATGCCCTTGGGCGGCGAAGCACCTTTCAATTCCTTGTACAACTTGAGCAAGCGCTCGCGCGACAATGAAGTCTCCGATTCCAGCAGCTGAAGACGCGCACCCAGGTTGATGAGCTCGATGGCGAGCTGGATTTCCTGGACTTCCGTTACGACGCTTTTCTTAGCCATGTTCCAAACCGGTATGTGTACTTGAGGGGTGCTTCAATGAATCAGGAAATCTGTTCGACGGACTGGCAAGCCATCAGGATCGCCGCATGCGAATGTGCCAGCTCGCGATCCTTGTTGTAGTTGGTGAGCATGCCGAGGATGGCGCCGTCGTCAAAACGGAAACGCGCGAGCATCATGTTGGTACCGGCCAGCTTCAGGATCTGCGCGTTGTTCAGGCCCTCGAGCAGGTCCGCGATTTCACTGCTGATGCCAAGGCGGAAAATAGCTGTCGCTTTGTCCGAACGTATCATCTGCTGCGCAAGCATCAGGTACCTCAGATTGGCATCACGAATTTCAGCCATCATGTCGTTCGTGTTCATTTTCTTTTTTCCTGGTCCGTTAAGTCGGTTGCATTTAGTTACAACGACAGTGGACGCATTCTGCGCGTGGAACCAAAAGGGAGAAAGAAGTGGCTGTCGGTATTTTTTGTCAGATACAACACCGTGGTCCATGTAGGTGCTTCTCCTACATGCAGTTTTCGAGAGTTGCAACGCAGTGCACGCGCACCGCGAAGACGTGCATGGCGCTTGGCTTCCCGGGTGATCGGCGCTGCCCTGCTTCGCACTTAACGACATGCGGATCTATCTACAGACAGTCAATTTCGACGATGGAATTTTCGCGCTCATCGTTCTCCTCGACGAATTAAAACAACACTCGCGAGGAGTCGCTCACCGTCCGGGCCGCATCACGCCATCGAAAAAGAATCCCGACGCATTGAATGCCTACTGCTTAACGGCAGGGCCGCTTGAAAACTTGAGCATTGATTTCAGGGACCACCGCGACGGAACTGTTGCCGCCCAAAACGTCATCCGGGAAACGTGAAGAGTTGTCACTTCAACGATATCTCAAAGTGAGTTGACGCATGACTTGTACCCTCATTCCCGGCGTGAGCCCCGCACCGCTCGCAGAACCTACAAACCGACCGACGCCTGTAACCTCCAGCTACGCGTTGGCCCGACAATTAGCGGTCCAGTTGATGCGAAATCAAAAGTCCATCGTCCCATCCGGGCTCGACCGCGCGTCCTATGAAAAGCTGCATGGCGTAACGATCGCCGAACTCAAGGATCTGCCAGCACACGCACAACGGCAATTGCTGATCACGCTGTCCGGGTCGTTTTGTTTGGAATGGCGCGAAATGGACAGCCGTTTTGCGACTCCGGAGAGTACGTTCCAGGAACTTGAAAAGCACATGAACAGCACCGACCCATACGACGCTGTTCTTGTGAGCTTCAGGCAGGCGAATGAGACATACGAGTTCGTGGCCACTGCAAGCATGGCGAGACAGGACTTCCCTGCATTTTCTAACCCGTATATCGATACGAAACAGGGCGACGGCTGGCTGGTAAATGTTTTGACGTCTGCGAACCACCGGCAAAAAGGCCATGCCGTACATCTGATCAGGGAAGTTGCCTCGGCAGCGGAAATTCGCAAAGCTCGCGGCACACTTCCGGACTTCAACGGCTTTCACCTTTATACCGAACCGGAGAATGTCAGCTTTTATCAAAAGCTGGCGTTCGAGATGGTTGGGCGCGAATG
>JAQGMD010000415.1 GCA_028292565.1 Burkholderia sp.
GGCAAAAACGATCATTGAGAACGTGATGCTCAACGGTGAAACCATCAGACTCGACGGAGCGATCCGCATGCAGCCGAAATGATCTCCATCAACTCTTGACCTGATTGCCGGGGAGCTTTGTTCCGGCAGCATTACGCTTGGGCAGGCATCAGCCTGCCTTTTTCATTTAAAAAACTGACCCATGATCCAGACCACAATCACATCGATTGCGCTTACAGCACTGCTCGCGGGCTGCGCGTCCAACCCCGGCGTCAGGCAGGATGCGACGCCGGCGCCCGAGGGTGCATCCGGCTACACCGAAAAGCCGGGCTGGACCGCGAAAAAATTCATGGCGGCGGCGGCGCATCCGCTCGCCACGGACGCCGGTTACCAGGTGTTGAAAGCGGGCGGATCCGCAGTCGACGCCGCGATCGCCACCCAGATGGTATTGACCTTGGTCGAGCCTGAATCCTCCGGAATCGGCGGCGGCGCTTTCCTGATGTATTACGACGGCAGGCAGGTAACCGCGTTTGACGGCCGTGAGACCGCGCCGGCGGCGGCCACTGATAAATTATTCCAGGGGCCCGACGGCAAGGCGATCGGCTTTTTCGACGCCGTCGTGGGCGGCCGCTCGGTGGGCGTACCCGGTGTGCTACGCATGCTAGAGATGGCGCATAAACAGTATGGCAGGCTGCCATGGGAGTCCCTGTTCGCGCCAGCCGTTCAACTTGCCGAACAAGGTTTTCCAGTCAGCCCGCGCCTGTTCGCACTGCTGAAGACAGATCGGCATCTTAAAAAAGATCCCTCGGCGGCTGCCTATTTCTACGACAAGGACGGCAATCCGCACCCGGTCGGCTACGTGCTGAAGAATCCGGAACTGGCGCACGTGCTGCGCGAAATCGCGAAGGGCGGTGCCGACGCATTTTACAAAGGGCCGATCGCGCGCGATATCGAAGAAAAAGTCCAACGCCATCCCACCAATCCCGGCACGCTGACCGCTACCGACATTGCGGGCTACCAGGCGAAGATGCGCGAACCGGTGTGCACCGATTACAAGGCGTGGTTGGTGTGCGGCATGCCGCCACCATCTTCCGGCGGCATCGCGGTGGCACAGATGCTCGGCATATTGGAAGTAAAAGACATCCGTCCGTTCCCTCCGAAGGACGGCGTGCCTGACGCGAATGCGATCCACCTGTTTTCGGAAGCAGGGCGACTCGCTTACGCCGACCGAGGCCGCTATGTCGCCGACACGGATTTCATACCCCTTCCAAGCAACAGCCTGAAACCGCTGCTGGACAAGAAATACCTGGCCGAGCGGGCGTCGTTGATCGGCGAACGCTCGATGGGCGTGGCCAAACCCGGCTCGCCCCCAGATGTCCGACTCGCCTGGGGCACCGACGTTTCGCCGGAGCTACCGTCCACCTCGCATATTTCCATCGTCGACGCCGGTGGCAATGCGCTCTCGATGACAACCACGATCGAGAACGCGTTCGGCTCGCGCCAGATGGTGCGAGGCTTCCTGCTGAATAACCAGCTGACCGACTTCTCGTTCGAATCAGCCGATGCCGATGGCCCGATTGCCAACCGGGTACAACCGGGCAAGCGCCCCCGCAGTTCGATGGCGCCGACCCTCGTGTTCGACAAGCAAACGAAGAAGCTGGTAATGACGACCGGGTCGCCCGGAGGCTCCGCCATCATTAACTATGTCGCCAAAACGCTGGTAGGCACGCTGGATTGGGGGTTGACGATGCAACAAGCGATCAGCCTGCCCAACTTCGGTAGCCGCAATGGTCCCACTGAATTGGAGCAGGGCCGTATACCTGATGCAGTCGTAGATCAGCTCAAGGCCCGCGGCCACAACGTCCGCCTGATGGAGCAAACCTCCGGGCTGCAAGGCATCATGCGCGTCAATATCCACGGCGAGGAAATGTGGTTCGGAGGCGCCGACCCGCGTCGCGAGGGTACCGCGAAAGGGGACTGATCTGTGCGCGTTGTTTTTGTAAGTCACCGCCTGCACCGCGACTCCCCAAACATCAGGCTCCCTGCTACTCTTGCTCCATGGCATTTGAAAAGAAAACGGGCCTGGTACTGACAGGCGGTGGGGCGCGCGCTGCATATCAGCTCGGTGTTCTGCAGGGTGTGTCCGCGGTTCTGCATGACGCCGGCTGGTCACCGGAGCGCAACCCATACGACATCATCTCCGGCACATCGGCCGGCGCGATCAATGCGACCGCGCTTGCCTGCCATGCAGATAATTTTGATGAAGGTTTGCAGAAGATCTTGCAAGTCTGGCAGCACTTTACGGCCGAGCAGGTATATCGCACTGACACGCTGGGCATGCTGCGTTCCGGAACGAAGTGGTTGTCGCTGCTGTCTTTCGGCTGGCTGTTGCGCAAGTGGCTACCCAGTCCGCCGAATGCGCTGTTGGACAACACGCCACTCGTCACGTTGCTGAACCGCATGTTGAATTTTCCGCGGCTGGACGCAGCGTTGAGCACCGGAGCGTTGCACGCTCTGGCGGTCACGGCGTCGTCGTACACAGCCGGCCAGCACTTCACTTTCTTTCAAACCGAAGCCGATATTGAACCCTGGGTGAGAATGCAGCGCATCGCATTGCGCAGCCAGATCGGCGTCGAACATCTCCTCGCGTCGTCCGCCATCCCGCTCATCTTTCCCGCGACGCCTATCTACTGTGAAGGCCGATGTGAATATTTTGGCGACGGATCCATGCGTCAACTGGCGCCGATCTCGCCGGCAATTCGTCTGGGCGCGGACAAGGTGCTGGTGATCGGCGCCGGCCGTTTGAGTGAGCCAGCGCGTGATACGGGCGGGCATGCGCAGTATCCGAACCTCGCGCAAATTGCCGGCCATGCGATGTCCAGCATATTCCTCGACAGTCTCGCGGTCGACATCGAGCGCATGAACCGCATCAACGCGACTGTATCGCTACTGACGGACGAACAGAGAGCGAAGACGTCGCTTCGGCCGGTCGAGATGCTGATCATTGCGCCATCCGAACGCCTCGATGAGATAGCAAGCCGTCATATCGGCAGTTTGCCGCGCCCGGTCCGGATGCTACTGGCGGGGATAGGCGCGACTGAGGCGCGGGGTGCGGCCCTGGCGTCCTACTTGTTGTTCGAAGCCAGTTATACCCGCGAACTGATACAGCTCGGGCTGAAGGACGCACTCGCGCGCAGGGGCGACGTGCTGGATTTTTTCGGATTGACGCAGAGCCCCCGAATGCTGCCCGACGGAGTCGTCAATATCAATTGAAGGCGCGAAATGCGGACGGGGATGCGGTATATCGCAGCCGCATCCCCGTTCTGAAGATCCTGGTGCCGGAACTAGTCGTGCCGGTCGTGCTGGTGACGCTTCCAGTGGCGGTGCTCGTGCTTCCTGTGCCGGCCTTCCTCCACATAATACGGCTGGCCATAGTGGACCACCGGACCGCCATATACATACACCGGCGCAGGACGCACATAGACGGGTCTCGGCTGGACATACACTGGTTGGGGTTCGACGTAGACAACCGGCGGCGGGCTATAGATGTAAGGCCCCGGATAGGAGGAGCCGACGGTGACGGACCAGCTGACATCGGGATGGCCTGCGGAAGCCATCGGTGTTGCCGCTAAAAGGGCGGCAACCGCAAGCGCCTTGGCAGCACCAATAATCAGATGATGTGTCATTACTTTTCTCCTCATGTGTCTACGTCTTCATTAAACGTCACAACTGTCCTGAGTGACTACCGCCAATTAAACGCAATGCGGTAAAGATTGAAACAATTTGTATCTCTTGCATCGTCCACGCTTTCCCGCACAAAACCGGCTACGTCTCTGTGGTCATTCTGCTAATGCGGGTTGCTTCAATTGAAACAACACGTTACCCTACGGTATCGCG
>JAQGMD010000417.1 GCA_028292565.1 Burkholderia sp.
AAGACGCCGCACCTGTGGGGCGGATTCGCCGAGTACATGTACCTCCCCTCGAACTCCGTAGTTCACAAGGTACCAGATGGAGTGACGCCTGAGCTTGCGGGACTCGTGACCCCGATGGCGAACGGCATCGAATGGGCGCTGTTCGATTGCAAAGTCGGATACAACTCCATGGTACTGATCCAGGGTCCCGGCCAGCAGGGCCTGTCGCAGACCATCGCCTGCAAACAGGCGGGCGCTTCGCTGATTATCGTCACCGGTACAACGAAGGACGCCGCACGCCTGGAAGTCGCGAAGAAGCTCGGCGCCGATGTCGTGATTGACGTACAAAAAGAAGACCCGCTCAAACGAATCATGGAAGCCACCGGTGGCAGGGGTGTGGACGTCTCGCTGGACTGCACCGCGGGCGCAGGCACCGCACCGATCCTGCTGGGCGTCGAAGCACTCAAGCGCAAAGGCGGCACCTTGCTGATCCAGGGCGAGATGGCCGATTTTCCGAACTTCCCGATCGGCAAAATCACCGTCAAGTACATCACCCTCAAGAGCGCGCGCGGCCATAGCTACAAGGCTTGCGAACTGGCGCTGCAGCAACTGGCATCCAAGCGCTTCCCGCTTGAGCTGCTGACCACGCATCGCTTCGGCCTGGAAGACACCGAGTATGCAATAAAGTCGGTCGGCGGCGAGGGCGCGAAGGACGTGGTGCACGTTTCGCTCATGCCGTGGATGAAGAAGTAATAAGACAGGCGCCAGATGACCGAACGCATTCCAGTAACTGTGCTCACCGGCTATCTCGGCGCCGGCAAGACGACGCTGCTCAACCGCATCCTGTCGGAGGATCACGGCCGGCGTTATGCGGTGATCGTCAACGAATTCGGCGAAGTCGGCATCGACAACGACCTCATCCTGAACACCGATGAGGAATTGTTCGAAATGAACAACGGCTGCATCTGCTGCACGGTGCGCGGCGATCTGATTCGCACGTTGCATGGGCTGTTGTCGAAGCAGGGCAGCTTCGACGCCATTATCGTGGAGACCACCGGCCTGGCCGATCCGGGCCCCGTGGCGCAGACCTTCTTCGTCGATGACTACCTGCAGTCTAAGACCGTGCTCGATTCTGTAACGACGGTGGTCGACGCAAAGCACATCCTGCTTCGGCTCGCCGACAGCCGCGAGGCCGTGGAACAGATCGCATTCGCCGATCAGATCGTGCTCAACAAGACGGAACTCGTGTCGGAAGAAGAGTTGCGCAGCATAGAAGCGCGCCTGCGGAAGATGAATCCGCTGGCGCCGATCCACCGTGCGCAACGCTCGAACGTTGCACTGGACAAGGTGTTGGGACGCGGCGGGTTCGATATCGAGCGCATCGTTACGCTGGAGCCGGACTTCCTGAATCCGGCGCACGGCGAGGCCGGGCATGTGCACGACGATCATTGCGGACATGACCACCACGATCACGATCATCATGAGCACGACCATGAGCATGACACCGGGATAGACAGCATCTCGCTCATATCGTATACGCCGATGGACGGCCCCCTGATCAGCATGTGGCTCAATGGGCTCATTACGAGCAAGGGGCAGGACATCCTGCGCGGAAAAGGGATTATCGACGTCAAGGGCGAGGACCGGCGCCTCGTGTTCCAGTCGGTGCACATGGTGCTGGAAGGCGATTTGCAGCGCGCCTGGCTGCTCGATGAACCCCGCTATAGCCGCCTCGTGTTCATCGGTCGGAACCTGAACAAGGACGCGCTGGAGGCGGGATTTCGCAACTGCGCCGCCGCGGCAGACGCATGACTCACAACCGTATGCGGGAGAAAGTTTAAACACATGGACATACTGTCTTGCGCACAGGCGGTGGCCGATACGCACCATCGCATTCAGATTGCCAACTCTAGCCGTCGCCTGATCAAGGTGGTCGGGATCGGGCAGGGCGGCGCGGCTGTCGCACGTTCAATCGGAAACAGGGGGCTGCACGACGTGCAAACGGTCATTCCCCAGTCGGGAGACGTCGTGACAGTCGTTGGCACTCTGCAGTCGCTCAACGATGCCGACATGCTTTTCCTGGTCGCGCGTGATGGCGACGATCTCGCGTTGGCGCCTGCAATCAGGCAGGCGGTTCGGGGTAGCGGCGTGCTGGTGACCGGCGTCCTGATTCAGGAGGGATCCGCCGCGCCGGCTCCGGAGGGGCTCGCTACGCTGCGGGCGGCTACCGATATGCTGGTGATCGCGACGGACGAAAGTTATGTAGTTGACATGCTGGTGGAACTGGGCGCCTGACCACACTTCCGTTTACCAGAAGTCATATTCATCGATGGGATACCACTTATTCCACTTATGAATTGGACCGATAGTACGTAGCGTTTTATACTGCAACGCAATAAAACTCTACGCATCGGACCAACATGACTTCTATCGCATTTGACGCCGCAATCGCACGACGCGAGCAATCCTGGGTTGCTTCCTTCCTGAAAAGGATCGCCTACAAGGAGCCGAAGCATGTAGCCGCCCAACAGCGTAAGGTGGTTGCGGCGGTTCCGTTCGCGGCAGAGTCGGAGCGCAGAGCTCCCGTCAGCCTGAATTCCGCTCTCGCCTACGAGTGCGACAACTGGCTGCGCTGGACCAGCAAGTAATTCTTCATCCCACGGAGGCATCCGTCCTGATGCCTCTCGCCCTGCGGGAAATAGCACGGAGAAAACCGCTCGTATCATTTCATTCCCATCGGACATGAACTATGCTGATTCATGTCTTGTTTCGCGGACGCGAAAGGGGGCGAAGTGCACATCGATTGCAGCGGCGACATGGTGCCTACACCGGCGCAATTCGCGTCCATCGGAAGCGTGTCGCGACGACAATTCATCACCGCCGGTTCGATACTGTTGGGCGGCGCTCTTTTGCCCGCCTGCCGCTCCAAAAAACAAGCATTCCCACCCGTCGAGGGCGCAACTAGCGCCGAGCGCGCCGTCAATGCGGCAAAACGATTCTCGGGAAAGACGTTGAACATCGGTTGGGAAACCGGCGATCAGGCACAGGATCCGCTGCGTTTTTCCGGCCCGCTATGGGAAAAGCTGACCGGTATCCGCGTCAATGTGGTTGAGATCGGGATTCCCACGAACATGTTCCGGCGTCTGATGGCTGAACATATGGCGAAGTCCGGCGCGATTGATTGCGTCATGGTGGCGCCTGCATGGATGCCGACCCTGCTTGCGGCAGGCGTGCTGGAGCCGCTCGACGACTATGTCGATCACTATATGGTCAAAACGGACCTTGATGATTTTTTGCCGTACTACCAGTCGCTTGGTATCTGGGACGGCCGTCGCTTTGGACTAGTGGACGACGGCGACACGCTGCTGCTGTACTACCGCCGAGACCTGTTTGAAGACGCACAAAACCAAAGCGATTTCACTACGCGTTTTGGAAGGCCGCTCGGCGACCCGCGTAGCTATGACTGGCAGCAATTCATCGACGCCGCCAGTTTCTTTACTGACAAGTTCGCCCCCGATCTGTACGGTATTGCCCCCTTCAATAAATGGTTGCGCTGGGGGTGGTTCGAGGCGCAACTGCGAGTGAATGGCGGTCAGTTCTTCATCCCGGCGACAATGAAGCCGGGCATTAATACGGACGCCGGGCGCCGCACCATGGCGAATCTTGCCGATATGGATCGGTTCATGCCACCGGGAGCCTCGGATACGCAGGGGCCGACTGCCTTGTTTGCCTCTTATCTCGCGGGAAAGGTTGCGATGGCCAGCTTTTGGCCGCCGCTCGGTCGCTGGGCCGAGGCGTATGGCGGCGAACGCGTTGGTGGCGTGCCGAAGAGCCAGGTCGCGGGCAAGACCGGCTACGCTCTTCTGCCCGGCGGTCGCACCGAAATGGCGCTCGGATGGTTGCTCGCGATTTTGGCAAACAGCCCCCAAAAAGAAGCGGCTTATCTGTTTGCACAATGGATGAACAGCCCGGAGATCAGCCTGCAGCGCGTCATGCTGCCGTACACGCTGCGCGATCCGTTCCGTCAGTCGCATATCGCATCGCCAACATATCGCGCGCTGTGGCCATCCGCGCCTGCCTACCTCGACACACTGAAGGAGGCCGACGCCCGGGCACTCCTGGATTTGACCATTCCCGGCGCGCCGGAATATGAGGAAGCGTTCTATCAGGCGGCCGGCAATGTACGGCTGGGGATGACGATTAATGCGGCGATGGACCAAATGGCCGCTGAATGGGATGCGATTACTGAGCGGTACGGACGGGACAATCAGCGAACGGCATATGAACGCTTCCTGCGGCGTCAAGGTGCGATGGTGCCGGTCGCGGGGCCACGGTCGTAGTGATATTCGGTAGCCCGGAATCGAAAGTTTTTCAGCTTGTTTACGTGATGCGACGCTTCGGCCTTCGAGCAAAACTGTTTCTGGCGTTTGGCATAGTCCTGCTGCCAGTGCTGATCTTGTTGCTCCTTGGTTTCCGCAGCAATCTCGCCTCGCGCGAATCACTGATCCTTGAAGACCAGCGGCTGACCGCGGAAGCGGTTGCGGTTCAGATTGACGGCGGGTTCGACGCATCCCTCGGCATTGCCTGGGCGGTGGCGAACGATCCGCTGGTCCGAACCCTCGATGCGCAGCGTCTCGATCGGCATCTCATGCAACTGATAGAGCGTTACCCGGTTTATCACCAAATCAACGTATTTGACGCTACCAGGTTAAATCGCGGCTTTGGCAATTTGACCCAGCCGCCCGAACCGCGCATCAACATCGCGAACAGGACCTATTTTAAAACGGTGATGGCAACCAATTCCCCGACGATTTCACAAGTGACGCACCTTGTGCGTCCCAAGGAGGTCATAGCGGTCTTTGCGGCTGTGCCGATTCGCGATTCGGCAAGCCAGCCCATCGGCATAGTCAGCGTAGCCATGTCGACAGACCAGTTGGCCAAGCGCTATGAAGAGACCCGTTTGCTCCCGGCCAGGCAATCGTGAGCCTATGAGTTGCATGCGAACTGCTACATCAGCAAACCGGTCGGTTTTGAACAATTCACTGATATCGTCAGAAGCATCGAATCATTCTGGCTCACGATCGTGAATCTGCCGCCGCGTTAATGCCATGAGCCACCCACCGGTAAAAATCCTTCTGATCGACGACAGTCCGGGGGACGCGCGGCTCATTGAGCACATGCTGATCGATGCAAAGGGTTTTGCGTGCGAACTGGAGTGTGTCGACAGCCTGACGGCCGGCATCGAGCGTCTGCAAGCCGGCGCAATAGACGTCGTGCTTCTCGACCTCGGCCTGCCGGAAAGCCGTGGACTGGACACTGTGTTGCGCCTGCAGTCGCAAACGGTATCCTTGCCAACGCTCGTGGTGCTCAGCGGCCTGGCGGATGAAGATACCGCGATCCAGGCCTTGCAGTCGGGCGCGGAGGATTACCTCATCAAAGGACAGGTCGACAGCGCCCTGCTGGTTCGCTCGATCCGCTATGCCGTCGAACGCAGCCAGGCCAAGCAAGCGCTGCAGCAAGCGCATGCCGAACTGGAGCGTCGCGTCGAGGAACGGACCGCGGAGCTGGCAAACGCAGTGAACGCGCTGCATACGGAAATCAGCGAACGCAAGCATGCGGAAGAGCGTATTCGCCACATGGCGCATCACGACGCACTCACCGAACTCCCCAACCGCGTGCTGTTACAGGACCGGATCGAGCAAGCCATAGCCGCGGCCGAACGCAGCGGGGCACAAGTGGCCGTGCTGTTTATTGATCTCGATTACTTCAAGCACATAAACGATTCGCTTGGCCACCAGGTTGGTGACCGCGTGCTGCAGATGGTCGCTGCGCGTCTCCGGCTGTGTCTGCGCAAAGGTGACAGCGTCGCGCGTTTGGGCGGCGATGAGTTCGTTCTAAGCCTTCCTTCTCCGAAAGGTGGCGCCGATATCGAGCGTGTGTCGCAAAAGGTGTTGGATGCGCTGGATCGCTCATTCAATATTGATGGCCACGATCTGCATCTCGGATGCAGCATCGGTATCAGCCTCTATCCGGATGACGGCACCGATGTCGACGCCCTGATGCGCGCCGCCGATACGGCGATGTACCACGCGAAAGAGAACGGTCGCGGCAATTACCAGTTTTTTACGGCCAGCCTCAACAAGGCTGCGCAGCATCGTCTTCAGGTCGAGACCCGTCTGCGGCGCGCATTGGCCCGCAATGAATTCGAACTGTATTACCAACCCCAGGTATTCATCGACAACGGAACAATATTTTCCGCCGAGGCACTGCTGCGCTTGCCGGAACCCGGTGGGTCGGTCCCGGCTTCGTGCGCCGATTTCATCGGCATCGCTGAGGAATCCGGCCTGATCCTGGCAATTGGGGAATGGGTGTTGAGCGAGGCTTGCCGGCAGCTTATGCGTTGGCGCAATGCGGGGTACCCGGATTTAAGGGTTGCGGTTAACCTGTCGTCGCGCCAATTCCTGAAGCCGAACCTCGTCGGGACGATTGCCGGCATCCTTGACGAGGCCGGGATGCCCGCCGAAGCGCTGAACCTGGAAATCACCGAAAGCTTGCTGTTGCAGCGTAACGAAAACAATATCGGCATGCTCACGCAGCTGCGCGACATGGGGATCCAACTGACAGTCGACGAATTCGGAACAGGCTATTCGAGCCTGGCTTACCTGCAGCGCTTCCCGTTGCACGGGCTGAAGATCGACCGTTCGTTCGTGCGCGGTATCGGTCACAACCCGAGCGACACCACTCTGGTCACTGCTGTCATTGCGATGGCGCGCAGTCTTCATCTTGAGGTGTTGGCCGAAGGCGTGGAGACCGCGCAGCAAGAAGACTTTCTGAAGTCACGCGGTTGTCCTGCTGCGCAAGGTTTTTACTACAGCGCAGCGGTGCCACCGGATGCCTTCAGCGAATTGCTGCGTAACTTCAGGGTCGCCCATTAGAGTCCGTTGCGCTCCGCACACCGTTTGTTTTCATTCGCCTGGAGGATATCTCTTACTCAACGTGAGCAAAAATGACAACTTATTCCTGCGCGGGTCCTATGCATGGGCTAAGACCGTGTTAGGAAAATCCGAATTGCCGGGAGCAGACAGATCAAGCAGACTGCGCTAGAGGGGTCGGAAAGCGGCCTTCTACAATAATCAACGAGTTGGCTTGAAACAGGAGACGAAATCATGAAATCAATAAAGGCCGTAATAGGCGCATTAGCCGTATTCACATGTGCAATCGCCGGCGCACAGAACTATCCTGCGAAGACCGTTACGATGATCATTCCCTTCGCGGCCGGCGGTCCGACTGACGTTATCGGCCGCGTGCTTGCCCAGTCGATGGCCAAGCAGCTCGGCCAGACCGTCATCGTTGAAAATGTTACCGGCGCCGGCGGCACGATCGCTACACGCCGTCTTAAAAGATCGGACCCCGATGGCTACACATTCCTGGTTCATCACCTGGGCTACACCACGGCGCCATCCCTTTATCGTCCGGCGCCCTATGATGCGGTAAATGATTTTGAGATGCTCGGACTGATCACGGATGTTCCGATGACATTGGTGTCGAATCCGAAATTCCCTGCCAAAGACTTCAAGGAACTGGTCGCTTACGTGAAAGAACACAAGAAAAGCGTCAATCTCGCGAATGCCGGCCCTGGCGCCGTATCCCATTTGTGCGGCATGTTGTTGCAGAACGCGATCGGCGTCGAGCTAACGACTATTCCCTACAAAGGCACCGGCCCCGCTCTGAGCGATCTGATGGGCGGGCAGGTCGATTTGCTGTGCGACCAGATCACCAATACGGGCAGTCCCATCAAAGCCGGAAAGGTCAAGGTCTATGGTTCGACGACAAGAACCCGCCTGCCAGGTTTCCCCGATATCCCGACCCTGCATGAAGCCGGCCTGCCGAATTTCGAGGTCGTGATCTGGCATGGCGCCTACGCACCGAAAGGAACGCCAAAACCAGTTCTGGATAAGCTCAATGGCGCCCTGAAGGCCGCATTGAAAGATCCGTATGTCATTGAGCGCTTCGCAATGATCAACACTGTGCCGGTAGAGGACGCGCGCGTCGCACCTGACGTACACAAGAAGTTCGTGGTCGATGAAGTCGCCAAGTGGAGCAAGGTCATCACCGCCGTGGGTGCGTACGCTGAATGACTTTGTGCGCGACGTAGGGCGCATCGTGATGCGCCCTACGTCCAGTCCGTCACAGCATGACCTATTTCGTCGTGACCTTGATACGCCCCTCAAATATCGCCGTTTGCAATTGAAAATCGTCCATCACGTAGCCGGGCCTTCCGTCGACCATGACGCTGACAGCCCGACCGCCTTGTACGCGCTTCATCTCTTCACGCGACAGCGGGTGAATATTTCCGTCTTCTTCAGGTCCGGAGACTGCGGTACCGGACAGGTCTTTGATAATCAGAGTTTGCATGGTGGTTCTCCTGAAAGTGAGTAAAGTCGTTGGGATTTGAGCGAGCGCGGGTTGCGCGCTCGATGAAGTATCAGCACGGAGTATGCCAACGCCGGCGCGGCTCAGAAATTCAATCCCAAGTGCCTGAAAACCCGACTCTTTTTCGGAACGGGCCCGGTGACCAACGAGGGGTTTTTTGCGGCCCCTGAAGTTCAGGTGATGGGTGACACCCAACACATCGGTGATGCTGTTGGGCGGATCGCAACAGATCCCAGGACTTCAAGTGCTTATTAAAATGCTCGAGAGTACGCTGCCAGGAGAGTTTGGCAGCCGCCTCGTCGTAGCGCGGCGTCGTGTCGACGCCGCCATGAATATAGCAGTGGAAAAGACCCAGCAGCTCGGGATCGAAATCGCTCGATTTTTTTCTATCCATGCGAAAGTTCCTCAATTCACCGCAAAGCAGTACATCAGCCCCGCACCGCCCGTGCTCTCCAGCCCCTCGGGATTGCAGCCGCGCGACGGATGAGAGGAATTCCAGGAAGTGGCCCATGAAGCGCCTATGGGTCCCGCGCGATCATGATGACCCAGCATCGCTGAACCGTCTGTCCCGCTCTTGGTCCAGT
>JAQGMD010000462.1 GCA_028292565.1 Burkholderia sp.
TGTTGTATACAGGCGCAACGATATGCACGTTGCGTGCCAGATATACAAAAGCCGTTCCCTGCTTAACCAGCCAAGCGGTTATTTATTTTGATACGGTGTTTGGAGGTTATGAGCGATGTGAATGAATTTTTTGGCAAGCCAGGAAAGTGTTTAAGCTACATGCCGGGCTAGCCATTTTTTGATCCCGTCGGGTGCGACAGGCGCAGCATCGTCTTTTCTGACTCATGGATCATTTCGGCGGAGGTCGCCGATAGCACTGCGATGCGCGCATTGTTGAAGTGATGACGCCGGAGTTCCTCTGCGAATGCGGCGACTGCGGGACGCGATCTCGCCTGCGAATGGGCCCAGGTACAGCTCATAGGGCGGAAAGCGTAGACAAGCTGGTAAAAAAACAAAACAATAACGGCCGCATCACGCGGCCGTTATTGTTTTGTAATCTAATCAACCTACCCTGCGACGCCGGTATTCGTTTATATTTATACGTCGATTCCTGGGCGCCAACGCCCATAGCAGGTATACATCCCACTTTCACTTTCCGCTGAATGATCAACATGATTGAATGGACCGAACTTTCCGCCGGTGTCCGCAGCTTCGCGCAAACGGAATTCGGTCGCATCACTGCAACCGTCCTCGTAGCAAGCATAGCCGCCGTTATCTGGCGCTTCCTGCAAATGCGCGCGAGGGTCGGGTCGGAGCTTCCGCTGGACATGGCGCGACGTCGCGGTAATCTCGTGCTGGCAAAGAACCTGCTCATCGTCGTGGCGCTGATGTTGGTGGCCTCGATCTGGGCCACAAAGATTGCGGGTGCGGCGCTATCGCTGGCCGCCGTCGCCGGCGCCATCCTGTTGGTCAGCAAGGAGTTCATCGCCAACGCGCTTGGTACAGCGATGCTCGCGATTTCCCGCCCTTATCGCATCGGCGACTTCATCCAGATGGGCACCACTTCCGGCAGGGTCCTTGATACCGACCTGATGGTCACCACCATTGCGGAAACGCTGGAAGGCCATCAGCTGACCGGCCGCACTGCTGTCCTGCCGAATTCGCTGTTGTTGACGCAACCAGTAAGGAACCTGACCGCGACCGGCGCATATATGGTCAACCTGCTTAATGTAGTGGTGGATCCGTCCGAGGATTTGCTGGCGCTGGAGCAGGCATTGCTGCGCGCAGCCGGCGAAGTCTGCGCGCCCTGGCTGGAAGAGGCCGATCGGCATCTCGAGCATATGGAGTCCATTGAACTGATTGACCTGCCTTCATCGCAGCCGCGCGTGCTGATGCAGTTTCATAGTGCGAAGGATTACACGCTGGCGTTACGTTACACATGTCGGCCCAATGACCGCGTCAAAGTGGAACAGGAAATCCTGCGCAAGTATTTGCGCTATCGACCTGCGGCAATTCCGAAGTCGTTGCGAAGTGAGGATGACGGCAGTGTAGCCCCCGAACCGGTCGAACAACCCAAGCCGATATCGGCAGCATTCTGAATCGCTGACGCGTTACGCGTCAAAACGAAAAAGGCCCATCGGGTGCAAACCGGATGGGCCTTTTTACTATACTGGGGGAATGAGGGCGGGCACGCTCTGCCCGTCCCTTCACATCCGATTACTTGACCGCGTCTGCTTTGTCGTCAGCTGCTTTGGCATTTGCCTGGGCTTTTTTCTTGTCAGCCTTGGCTTGTGCGTCGGCGATTTTCTTGTCTGCTTTGGCGTCAGCCTTAGCCGTTTTCTCTGCAGCTTTAGCGTCCGCTTTGTTGATCTCAGCGTTGGCCTTGACGTCAGCGTTTGCCGCCGGGGTCGTTACCGAAGTGCCGGTAGTGGCCGAAGCGCCCGAAGTAGTGTCAGCAGCAGTTGTTGGTGTAGCTGGAACCGACGTGGCAGATGGAGCGGTCGCTTGCGCGAAAACGGAAGTAGCAAAGAGGCCCGTGAGGAGTGCGGCGATCAGTTTGTTCATCAGATTCCTTTCGAAGATATTAAAGATGACATCATCGTGTCACGTTGAATCAGACACCGTATTTTCGAAAGATTCATTGTTTAGATGTTAACAAATGTAACAACGACAATGCCTTGTCTCATCGCGCGTATCTCCAACTTGGTCTCTCACAACAAGTGACCAACAGACATCTTCGTTTCATTCCATCCGGCTGACCTATATCAAGGCTGCATGGTGCGTTCGTCAGACCATTCATCGAGGGCGATTAACGCGGAGGTCGTGATGAAACAGATATCGATCGAGATGCCTTTGGTCGGAGAGTGTTCAGTTAACGAATGCGTTTACAACACCGACAATTGTTGCCATGCGCGGGCTATTACCGTTGGGAATGGCGTGCATCCGGGTTGCGATACGTTCATGGGGCCGGCGCCCTCGCATACCAGGGAGAAGCAACGCACTGCAGGCGTCGGGGCTTGTAAAGTGTCCGCATGCAGGCACAACGATGATTATGAGTGTATGGCGGAGCAGATTACGGTGGGGCGGGCTAGCGAGGATGTCAGCTGTTTGACGTATAGCCATCGGTAGGGATGCTCCCCTATCCCGCTTGCGGGAGAGGGGAGCCTAAAAAAAATGCCCATCCAATTTTCATTGGATGGGCATATGTTTCAGTCCTCAACTTACCAGGAAGCGATCACCGAATTCTTGAACGTCGCATTGACGAACTGCTTGGTTTCAGCGCTGTGATAAGCCTTCAGCAGCTTGGCAACCCAAGGCTTGTCCTTGTCCTGTTCGCGCACGGCGATCAGGTTGGCGTAAGGGCCTTGCGGACCTTCGATGCCGATCGCGTCGCGAATCGGATTCAAACCTGCCGGCTCGGCGTAGCTGCCGTTGACAGCGGCTGCGTCGAGGTCACCCAGTGAGCGGGCCAGCTGCGCGGCGTCGAGTTCGATGATCTTGATCTTCTTCGGGTTCTCGGCGATGTCGAGCGGCGTTGCCTTGAGGCCGGCGTTCGGTTTGAGTTTCAATACGCCTTGCGCCTGCAACAGCAGCAATGCACGGCCGCCGTTGGTCGGGTCATTTGGAATCCCGATGCGCGCGCCCGGCTTCAGCTCATTGAAAGACTTCACCTTCTTCGAATAGACACCCATCGGGAAAGTGATGGTGTAGCCCATATTGACGAACTTGTAGCCGCGGTCCTTGATCTGTGCGTCGAGGTAAGGCAGGTGCTGGTAGCTGTTGGCATCGAGGTCGCCGGCGGCGAGCGCGGCGTTCGGCTGCACGTAATCGCTGAATTCGACAACCTGGATCTTCAGGCCATCCTTCTCGGCGACCTTCTTCACGAAATCCATGATTTGCGCATGCGGGCCGGCCGTGACACCGATCTTCAGCGGTTTGTCCTGCGCCAGTACTGGCGAGCTTACGATACCTGCAGCCAGTCCCAGGCCGGCGACGAATTGCAGCAATTGACGACGATTCATTCTTCTTCCTTATAAAAAAAGCAAAAATTATTTGTGACTCAGGCGCCGCACCAGCGTATCGCCCAGTGATTGCACCAGTTGTACGAACACGATCAGGATCAGCACCACCATCACCATGACTTCCGGCAGGAAGCGCTGGTAGCCATAACGGATGCCGAGGTCACCGAGACCGCCGCCGCCTATTGCACCGGCCATCGCCGAATAGCCGACCAGGCTGACGAAAGTGATCGTCAGACCCGCCACGATGCCGGCAAAGGCTTCGCGCAGCAGCACCTTGAAAACGATTTGGGTAGTCGTCGCTCCCATCGCCTGTGCGGCTTCGACCAGGCCGCGGTCGACCTCGCGCAATGCGGTTTCAACCAGCCTTGCGACAAATGGCGCGGCGGCAATCGTCAATGGCACGATGGCGGCGCCAGTACCGATCGAAGAACCGACGAAGAAGCGGGTAAGCGGAATGACTGCGACCAGCAGGATGATGAATGGCGTCGAACGCACCGCGTTCACCAACACGCCGGCGATCCGGTTAAAGGTGGAATTAGGCAGGATGCCATCCCGGTCGGTCAGGTGCAGCAGTATCCCGAGCGGCACGCCAAACAGTGCGCCGAGTACGCCGGATATGCCGACCATCAGCAGCGTTTCATAGAACGACGACAAAAACAGATCAATCATTTCAGACGACATGATTCAACTCCTCCACTACTACACCCTGCCCGCGCAAAAACGCCATCGCCTGCCCGACGCTATCGGTTGCACCGCTTGCCAATACCGCCAGCGATCCGAAAGACTGCCCCTGGATCTCGTCGATCTGGCCGTGCAGGATATTGAAATCAACGTTGTATCGGCGAATTACCTCTGACAACAGCGGCCGGTCAACGCCGGTGCCACTAAACGCCAGCCGGAACAAATGATCCTGTCCGGCGCCGGCCTTCGCCATGCGTTCGCGCACGCGCTTCAGCACGCCTTCCGGCAGTTCCTGCGCAATCACGTCGCCGATCATCGCGCGCGTGACTTCGTGTTGCGGTTGGCGGAATACGTCGATCACCGTGCCCTGCTCGATCACGCGGCCGGCCTCCATCACCGCCACTCGGTCACAAATCTGCTTGATCACTTCCATCTGGTGCGTGATCAACACGATGGTCAAACCGAGTTCGCGATTGATCCGGCGCAGCAGTTCAAGAATCGCGCGCGTGGTTTCAGGATCAAGGGCGGAAGTCGCCTC